>NZ_JBWKZH010000014.1:0-93328 GCF_059424305.1 Hydrogenophaga sp. GW456-12-10-14-TSB4
GTGGGGGCTGGTGGGGTGGGGCCAGTCGCTGCCCCAGACCAGGCGGCTGGCATTGGCGCGCAGCAGCGCCTGCGCCACCTCGCCCACCAGCGGGTCGCGGCCGCTGTCGGCCGAAAGGCGGTAGGGTGCGGACAGCTTGGCCCAGACCTCGCCGGCGAGCAGCTGGCTGCACAGGTTGGCGAAGCCCGGGCTGGCCAGCAGCGCGGCCGCACCGTGGTGGCCCATGTGGTCCACCACCACCGGCACACCCAGGGCCCGCACCTGCGCCACCAGGCCGGGGTGGCGCACCACGTCGACCAGGATCTGCACATGCCAGCCGAAGGGCTTCACGCGCGCGGCGATCTCGCGGATGCGCGCCAGGTCCGGGCCCTGGAAGATCGTGGTGACGCGGGTGCCGCGCGCGCCCAGCGCGTGCCAGCGGGCGATGTCGGCCTCGGGCGTGTCGGGCGAGACCACGGCCACGCCGCGCAGGCGCTGTGGGTGGGCCGCGAGGATGTCCTCGAAGCTGCGGTGGTCGGCGCCGAAGACCGTGGGGTGCACCAGCACACCGCGCTCGATGCCGACGGATTCGCACATCGCGAGGTAGGCCGCCAGCGGCGCGTCGGGCGGCGTGTAGTGGCGGCCCTCGGCATAGGGGTAGCGCGCCGCGTCGAAGACGTGGAAGTGGCAGTCGCAACTGCCGGCGGGCCAGCGGGCGGTGGCGCTGCTCATGCCAGGATGCCCGCCAGGTGCTCGGGGCTGGGCGCGGCCTCGCCGCGCTCGATGCGCCGGATGGTCTCGCTCACGCGCTTGTGCAGCGTGGTGTCGATGCCCAGCGCATCGCCGCGCTGCGCCACCAGGCCGTTGATGGCGTCGATCTCGGTGCGCCGGCCCTTGCGGATGTCCTGGCCCATCGAGGGGCGCTGCGCATCGCTGCGGGAGTTCGCCACCTCCATGATCATGCGGGTGATCGCCTCCAGCGCCGCCGGGTCCTCTTCGGCGCGCGCCAGCAGGTCGAGATCGAGCCCGCCCGCGGGCTCCAGCGCCAGGCCGAGCGCGCGGCCGACGCGGATGCAGGAACTGCCCAGGCGGATGCTCAGCTCGCGGGCGCGCGCATCGGTGTCGCGCTGTTTGCCCGTCATGCCGGTGAGCGCGCACACGCCGTTGCGCATGGCGTTGATGGTGAGCTTGGACCAGCGCTCGCCCCACAGGTTGGTGGTGACCTTGCACGAGTCGCCGTGCGCGAGCAGGGCACCGATGGCCTCGGCGCGCGGCGTGACCTGGCCGTGCGCCTCGCCGATGCGCATGCCCGGCTTCTTGTCGTCGCCCAGCGGCGAGTTGCGCACGATGTGGCCTGGGCCCATCAGCTCGGCGGCCAGCGCGCTGACCGAGCAGCCCAGCACGCGCCCCCAGCCGGCGACACCGGCGATGGTGTCCTCGTTGATGCCGTTCTGCAGCGACACGATGCTGCCCGTGGGCGCCAGGTAGGGCAGGATCAGCTGCGTGGCCCAGGCCGTGTCGTAGGCCTTGACGGCGATGAAGGCGACGTCGATCGGGGCTTCGCGCATCAGCTGCGGCACATCGCCCACGTGCAGGGCGCGCACCGGCGTGTGCACCGAGCCCGCGCCGTTCATGCCCTCGACCCTCAGCCCCTGTGCCCGCATGGCCTGCACGTGCTCGGGCCAGGCGTCCACCAACAGCGTTTCAACCCCGGCGCGGGTGATGTGCGCACCCACGTACCCACCCACCGCACCGGCCCCGACGACACACACTTTGCTCACATGAATTCCTTGATGACGAATGACATGCGACGGACCTTACGTGCGGACCGGGGGCGGAGGAAGACCGCGCCAGCGGCGCTGTTTCATCTCGTGAACTTCCGGTGCGGCGAGCGTGGCGCGGGGCCACCGGCGTCCGACACCATGTGCCTATGAACCGATCCGAACTCCTGGCGTCGCTGGCGACCTGCGTGGGCGAGCGCCACGTCCTTCACACCCCCGCGGACATCGCCGCCTACACCGAGGACTGGCGCCGCAAGTACCGCGGCCAGGCCGCCGCCGTGGTGAGCCCGGCGAGCACGGCCGAGGTCGCGGCCGTGCTGCGGCTGGCCAGCGCGCACCGCATTCCCGTGGTCACGCAAGGCGGCAACACCGGCATGTCGGGCGGCGCGACGCCCGACGGCAGCGGCACCCAGATCGTGCTGAGCACGCGGCGGCTCAACCGCATCCGCCGGGTGGACGCGCTCAACGACACCATCGAGGTCGAGGCCGGGGTGGTGCTCGAAGCCGTGCAGGTGGCCGCGAGCGAAGTGGGGCGCCTGTTTCCCCTGGCGCTGGCGGCCCAGGGCAGCTGCACCATCGGCGGCAACCTGGCCACCAACGCCGGCGGCACCGCCGTGTTGCGCTATGGCAATGCGCGCGACCTCACGCTGGGCCTGGAGGTGGTGACGCCCGACGGCCGCGTCTGGAACGGCCTGCGGGGTTTGCGCAAGGACAACACGGGCTACGACCTCAAGCAGCTCTACATCGGGTCGGAAGGCACGCTGGGCGTCATCACCGCGGCGGTGCTCAAGCTGTTCCCGCCGCCCACGGCGCGGCGCACGGCGCTGCTGGCCCTGCCTTCGGTGGCGCATGCGGTGGACCTGCTGTGCCGCGCGCGGGCCGAGCTGGGCCCCGCGCTCACCGCGTTCGAGGTCATCTCGGCGGCCTGCGTGCCGCTGCTGAAGCGGCATTTCTCCGCGATGCGCTGGCCCTTCGACGCACCGGTGCCGGTGGTGGCCCTGGTCGAGATGAGCGACCACGAGAGCGAGGCGCACGCGCGCGACGTGCTGGAGTCCGTGCTGGCGCAGGCGCTGGAGGCGGGCCTCGCCACGGATGGTGTTGTCGGCGAGTCGGTGGCGCAGTCGCGCGCGCTGTGGGCGCTGCGCGAACACCTCTCCGAAGCCCAGGCGCTCGAAGGGGCGCACATCAAGCACGACGTCTCGGTGCCCATCTCGGGCGTGGCGGCCTTCGTCGAGGCCGCGCTGGCGCAGGTGGAGCGCGACTTCCCCGGCGTGCGCGCGGCGTGGTTCGGCCACCTGGGCGACGGCAACCTGCACTTCAATCTGCTGGCGCCCGAGGGCACCGACCCGGCGCTCTTCTGTGCCCGGCAGGAGGCGGTCAACCGCGCGGTGCACGACCTGGTGCAGGCCTTCGGCGGCTCGATCAGCGCCGAGCACGGCCTGGGCCAGCTGCGCCGCGACGAGAACGCGCGCTACAAGGACGGCGTGGAGCTCGCGCTCATGCAAAGCCTGAAGCAGGCGCTCGATCCCCTGGGGCTGATGAACCCCGACAAGCTGCTGAGGGCCGTGCCGGCCGCGTGAGCGACGCCCGCCACGCCTGCGCGTAAATCGCCAGGCAGCGCAGGTCGGCGCTGGCCATCGCGATCTGCCGGCAGGCCTGCCATTGCGCGGGCGGCACCGGCGCACCGCAAGCGACGGCGTCGCGCAGGCGCAGCAGGGCGAGCCGCACATGGCCCATCTTCAGGCTGCGCTCCAGCAGGGCCAGCGCGCTGGCGCGCGCGGCATCCTGATCGGGCGCACTGGCGGTGTCGTCTGCGCCTCGCCGCAGCGCGCGCTTGAGCGTGCGCACCTGTTGTCTGGACACGGAAGCCTCCGGGGTGAATGGGACGGGCCCTGACGGTAGCGCGCACCGGCGCGGGCCAGGGCCGGTGGGCCGCCCGGTGTTTCACATGTTGAACCCTTGGGCGAACCGGCGCAACGGCGCCGCCCGCCGGCGGCCCATCATCGGCGGCATGCACACCCTGGCCCTCCCGACCGCGCACGCCGCCTCGCGCCATGAAACGGCGTGCGGCGAGGGCACGATGGTCTGGCACCGCTGGGGCGAAGGCGAGCCCGTGCTGCTGCTGCACGGCGGCAGCGGCAGCTGGACGCACTGGCGGCGCAACATCGACACGGTTGTGCGCGCGGGCCGCTCGGCCTGGGTGCCCGACCTGCCCAACTTCGGCGACTCGGCGAGTCTGGGGGATGGGGCCGATGCCGACACCGTGGTCGAGCCGCTGCGGCTGGGCATGGCGGCGCTGCTGGGCGGGGCCGCGTGCGACATCGTCGCCTTCTCCTTCGGCAGCCTCGTGGCCACCCTGCTGGCGGCCGCGCACCCCGGGCGCGTGCGGCGGCTGTGGCTGCTGGGGCCGCCCGTGCTGCCGCTGCGCAGCGGCAAGGGCGTGGCGCTTCGGCCCTGGCAGCACCTGCCCGCAGAGGCCGAGCAGGCCGAGGCGCACCGCGCCAACCTGGCGGCCATCATGTTCCACGACCCGGCGGCGATCGACGCCGACACCGTTGCGCTGCACGCCGCGAACGTGCGGCGCGACCGCATGCGCCGGCGCCGGCTCGTCACCACGGATGCCTTTGCGCAGGCGCTGGCGCACACCGTGTGCGACACCCGCGCGGTGTTCGGCGCGCAGGACGTGCTCTGCCGCGAGGACTGGCCGGGCGTGCGCCGCGTGCTGGAAAGCTGCCCGGGTTTTCGCGGCCTGGTGCAGGTGCCCGGCGCGGGGCACTGGGTGCAGCACGAGGCCGCGAGCGCATGCAACGCGCTCCTGCAGGCGTGGCTGCGCGAGACCGACCTCAGCCCACGGGCACCTGCCCGTCCTTGAGCACGCGCAACACGAAGCTGGACTTGCTGTGGCGGATACCGGGAATCTTGTAGAGCTTTTCGCGCAACAGGCGCTCGTAGTCGCGCGTGTCCTTCACCGCGATGCGGATGTAGTAGTCGTAGTCGCCCGAGACCAGGTAGGCATCCATCACCTCGGGGATCTCGGCCAGCACGCGGCCGAACTGGAACAGGGTCTCGTCGGTGTGGCTCTCCAGCGTGAGCTGGACGATCACGGTGTCGCGGTAGCCCAGGCGCGTGCGGTCCAGTTCGATGCGGTACTGCTTGATCACCCCCTCGGCCTCCAGCCGCTTGATGCGGCTCCAGCAGGTGGTGGGCGAGAGCTTCACCGCCGCGCCGATCTCCTGCAGCGTGCGGCGCGAGTCCTCCAGCAGCTCGCGCAGGATGGCCAGGTCGTGCTTGTCGAAATGGACCGGTGGTTTTTCGGATTCATCGGCACTTTTGCGAATGGTTTTCGACGTTGCCACCGTTTGACCTCCGAATAAAGACGCCTATTTTGCCCAGAATTGAGAAAAATCTGCACATGAATACCGCCTCCCTCGAAAAAACACCGCCGCCCGAGGCGCGCACCACGCGCAACGGCGCCGAGACCCTGCTCGACACCCTGGTGGCCTGCGGCATCGACACTGTTTTCGGCTACCCCGGTGGCGCCGCGCTGCCGCTGTACGACGCGCTGCACGGCCAGCCCGCGATCCGCCACGTGCTGGTGCGCCACGAGCAGGCGGCGGTGCACGCGGCCGAGGGCTATGCGCGCAGCACCGGCCGCCTCGGTGTGGTGCTGGTCACCTCGGGGCCGGGCGTGGGCAACACCATCTCGGGCCTGCTCGACGCGATCAGCGATTCGGTGCCGCTGCTGTGCATCAGCGGGCAGGTGGCCACGGGCGTGATCGGCACGCAGGCCTTCCAGGAATGCGATGCGCTGGGCCTGACGCGCCCGGTGACCAAGTGGAACCACCAGCCGCGCGGGGCGAACGACATCGCCGAGGCGGTGCGCGAAGCGGTGCGCATCGCGCTCGGCGGCCGCCCCGGCCCGGTGCTGCTGGACCTGCCCAAGGACGTGCAGCTGCAGCGGGTGGACGCGCCCGCGCCGCCGCCCGGCCCGGCCCCCACCGGCCTGCCCGCGTTGCCGGCCCACGAGGCGCTGCAGGCCGCCGCCGCGCTGATCGTGCAGGCGCAACGGCCCGTGCTGTACGGCGGCGGCGGGCTGATCAACGCGGGCGAGGGCGCGTGCGAGCGTTTCACCGCGCTGGCGCGCGCCTGGCAGCTGCCCACCACGCTCACCCTCATGGGCCTGGGCGCGCTGCCCGCGTCGGACCCGCTCTTCCTCGGCATGCTGGGCATGCACGGCACGCTGGAAGCCAACCTGGCCATGCACCACGCCGACCTGATCGTCTGCGTGGGCGCGCGCTTCGACGACCGCATCACCGGGCGCCTGAGCGACTTCGCACCGGGCGCGCGCAAGATCCACATCGACATCCACGCCGGCAACATCGGCAAGGTGATCCCGGTGGACGTGGCCCTGCCCGGTGACTGCGATGCGGTGCTCGAAGCCCTCACGGCCCTGCTGCCGCCCCCGCCCCCGCCATCCCGGCTGGCGCCCTGGTGGGCGCGCATCGAGCATTGGCGCGCGGCCGACTGCCTGGCCTTCACGCCGGACGAGCGCACCCTCCTGCCGCAGCAGCTGATGCGCGCCCTGCAGGGGCGGCTGGCCGGGCGCGACGCCATCGTCTCCACCGACGTCGGCCAGCACCAGATGTGGGCCGCGCAGCACCTGCGCATCGAACGCCCCCGGCACTGGCTCACCTCGGGCGGCGCGGGCACCATGGGCTACGGCCTGCCGGCGGCGATCGGCGCGCAGATCGCGCACCCGGACAAGACCGTGGTGTGCGTGAGCGGCGACGCCTCGGTGCTGATGAACATCCAGGAGCTCTCCACCGCCATGCAGCACCAGACGCCCGTGAAGCTGGTGCTGTGCAACAACGGCCACATGGGCATGGTGCGCCAGTGGCAGCAGCTCAACCACGGCAACCGCCTGAGCCACAGCTGGAACGCGGCCCTGCCCGATTTCGTTGCGCTGGCGCGCGCCTTCGGCTGGGGCGCGCGGCGCGTCGACCAGCCGCAGGAACTCGAAGTCGCCCTCGAAGAATGCCTGGCGCACGACGGCCCGTTCTTCCTGGACGTGCGCGTGGCTGCGAAGGAGAACTGCTACCCCATGATCCCCGCCGGCCGCGGCCACCACGAAGTCATGCTGGCCGACGACCGCTGGTACGCTAACGACCTTTGATGCGCGCGCCGCCCACCGGCGGCGTGGCGCATCGTTCCCACGGCACGCGCGGCGATCCCGCCTGTGCCGTTCTGCCACCCACCCGTTCCCACGAGGACGGAGAGAGAACCACGATGAACGCTCGCATCGACGCGCTGCACGCGCCCACGCCCGCCGACCCCGACCTGCGCGAGGTGTCGCTGGACGACAAGTACACCGCCACCCATGGAGAGATCTACCTCAGCGGCATCCAGGCCCTGGTGCGCCTGCCGCTGATGCAGCGCCTGCGCGACCAGGCCGCCGGCCTGAACACCGGCGGCTTCGTCTCCGGCTACCGGGGCTCGCCGCTGGGCGGGCTCGACGAAGCCCTCTGGAAGGCCCGCCCGCAGCTCGACGCGCACCACGTGCGCTTCGTGCCCGGCGTCAACGAGGAGCTGGCCGCCACGGCCGTCTGGGGCAGCCAGCAGGTGCACCTGCTCGGCGAGAGCGACTACGACGGCGTGTTCGGCCTCTGGTACGGCAAGGGCCCGGGCGTGGACCGCAGCATCGACGTCTTCAAACACCTGAACCACGCCGGCACCTCGCCCCACGGCGGTGTGCTGCTGGTGGCCGGCGACGACCACGGCGCCTACTCGTCGACCCTGCCGCACCAGAGCGACCACGTGTTCGCCGCCTCGATGATCCCGGTGCTCTACCCCTGCAACGTGCAGGAGTACATCGAGCTGGGCCTGCACGGCTGGGCGATGTCGCGCTTCTCGGGCTGCGCCGTGGGCTTCAAGGCGCTGGCCGACACGGTGGAGTCCAGCGCCTCCATCAGCGCCGACCCGTTCGCGGTGCAGACGCGCCTGCCCGGCGAGTTCGTGCTGCCCGAGGGCGGCCTGAACAACCGGCTCTCCACCGACACGCTGGGCGTGCAGGCGCGCAAGCAGGAAGCGCTGATGCAGGACCACAAGATCTACGCCGCCATGGCCTACGCGCGCGAGAACCGGCTCAACCGCGTCACCATCGACGCAGCGCAGGCGCGCCTGGGCATCGTGGCCTCGGGCAAGAGCTACCTCGACGTGCTGGAGGCGCTGGAGGAACTCGGCATCGACGAGGCGCTGGCCGCCGAGATCGGCATCCGGCTGTTCAAGGTGTCCATGCCCTGGCCGCTGGAGCCCGAAGGCATCCGCGAGTTCTCGCGCGGGCTGGAGGAAATCCTGGTGGTCGAGGAAAAGCGCCAGGTGGTCGAGTACCAGCTCAAGGAACAGCTCTACAACTGGCGCGAGGACGTGCGCCCGCGCGTGATCGGCAAGTTCGACGAGCGCGGCGAGTGGGACGTGCACAACCCGCGCGGCCGGGGCGACTGGCTGTTGCCGCCCAAGACCGACTTCTCGGTGGCGCAGGTGGCGCGCGTGATCGCCGCGCGCATCCGCCGGCTCGGCCTGCAGACGCACACCGAGGACCTGATCCGCTCGCGGCTCGATTTCCTGGAGGCCAAGGACCGGCTGCTGCAGCGCACCGTGGCCACGCCCACGCGGCCGGCCTGGTACTGCTCGGGCTGCCCGCACAACACCAGCACCCGCGTGCCCGACGGCAGCTTCGCGCTCGCCGGCATCGGCTGCCACGTGATGGCCACCGCGATCTACCCCGAGTTCAACAAGCTCACCACGCAGATGGGCGGCGAGGGCACGCCCTGGATCGGCGCCTCGGCCTTCAGCAAGGTGCCGCACGTCTTCTCCAACCTGGGCGACGGCACCTACTACCACTCCGGCAGCCTGGCGATCCGCGCCGCCGTGGCCGCCAACCGCACGATGCCGGTGCGCATCACCTACAAGATTCTCTACAACGACGCCGTGGCCATGACCGGTGGCCAGCCGGTGGACGGCCCGATCGGCGTGCGCGAGATCGCGCGCCAGCTCAGCGCCGAAGGCGTGGGCCGCATCGCCATCGTGACCGAAGACCTGGGCCGTTACCCCGACCGCGAAGGCCTGCCCGCGCAGGCCACGCTGCACGACCGCGCCGAACTCGACGCGGTGCAGCGCGCGCTGCGCGAGGAGCCCGGGGTCAGCGTGATCATCTACGACCAGACCTGCGCCGCCGAGAAGCGGCGCCGGCGCAAGAAGAAGGAGATCCCGCAGGCCACCGAGCGCGTGTTCATCAACGAAGCGGTCTGCGAAGGCTGCGGCGATTGCGGGCAGCAGTCCAACTGCACGGCCATCCTGCCGAAAGAGACGCCGCTGGGCCGCAAGCGGGCGATCGACCAGTCGTCCTGCAACGTGGACCTCTCCTGCCTGAAAGGCTTCTGCCCCAGCTTCGTCACCGTGACCGGCTCCGCGCCGCGCCGTGCGCAAGCGGCCTCCCGCGCGGGCGACACCCGCCCGGACTTCGACGCCCTGCCACTGCCCCCGGCGCCCTCGCTGGCAGAGCCCTTCAACATCCTCATCACCGGCATCGGCGGCACCGGCGTCATCACCATCGGCGCGCTGCTGGGCATGGCGGCGCACCTGGAGCGCAAGGGCGCGAGCGTGCTCGACATGACGGGCATGAGCCAGAAGAACGGCGCCGTGACCTCGCACGTGCGCATCGCCGCGCGGCCGGCGCAACTGCGCGCGCAGCGCATCGCCACCGGCGAGGCCGATCTGATCCTGGCCTGCGACATGCTCACCGCGGGCGCGGCCGATGCCGTGGCCAAGATGCGGCCCGGCCGCACGCTCGCGCTGGTCAACCGCCACGAGCAGCCCGCCGGCCCGTTCGCGCGCGACCCCGACTGGCAGTTCCCCGCCGAGGACCTGCAGGGCCTGATCCGCGACGCCACCGGCGAGCGGGCCGAGTTCCTCGACGTCACCGCGCTGGCGACCGCCTTGCTGGGCGATGCCATCGGCGCCAACCTGTTCCTGCTGGGCCTGGCGTTCCAGCGCGGCGCGCTGCCCCTGTCGCTGGCCGCGCTGCTGCGCGCCATCGAGCTCAACGGCGTGGCCGTGGCCGCGAACGTGCAGGCCTTCCAGTGGGGCCGGCTGGCCGCGATCGACCTGGAGCGCGTGCGCCGGCAGGCCCAGCCCGCGCAGACCGTGACGCTGCACCGGCCGCAGACCTTGCGCCAGACCGTGGAGCACCGCGTGGCCCTGCTCACCGCCTACCAGGGCGCGGCCTACGCGGCCGGGTTCTCGGCCTTTGTGGACCGCGTGTCGCGCGCCGAACAGGCGGCGGTGGGCGGCGAGCGCCTGAGCCAGGCGGTGGCGAGCAACCTCGCCAAGCTCATGGCCTACAAGGACGAGTACGAGGTGGCCCGCCTCTTCGGCGCGGCGGAGTTCCGCACCCAGCTGGAAGCGGCCTTCGAGGGCCCGCTGAAGCTGAACTACCACCTCGCGCCGCCCAGCCTGGACGGCCAGGGCGGGCCGCGCAAGCGCCGTATCGGCGCCTGGGTGGGCCGGGCCTTCCCGCTGCTGGCGCGGCTGAAGTTCCTGCGCGGCACGCGGCTCGACCCCTTCGGCCGCACGGCCGAGCGCCGCATGGAGCGCGCCCTGATCGACGAGTACCGCGCGCACATCGAACGCGAACTCGAGGGCCTGAGCGGCGCCACGCTGCCGCGTGCGCTGGCGGTGGCGCGGGTGCCCGAGACCATCCGCGGCTACGGCCATGTGAAGCTGGCGAGCGTGGCCACGGCGCGCGTGCAATGGACCGCCCTGTCCACGGCACGGCCATAGGCCGGCCCCAGGTTGCTCACAGCGACTGTGCCCAAGGGTGTGGACAACCCCCTGGACAACTGCCGCAGGCCGCGGCCTGCCTGGCGCCGCGCGCGGCGCTGAAAAAACAGGCAGTCGGCCTACCGGCCTTCAAAGCGGTGCGCGCGTTTTTCCTGGAAGGCCTGGCGCCCTTCGGCGAAATCGCTGCTGGCCGAGGTCAGGGCCTCGCGCCCGCGCATGGCCGCCAGGTCGTGCCGGCCAGCGGCGATCTCGTTCAGGGACCGCTTGGTCGCCTGCACCGCCAGCGGCGCCAGGGCGGCGAGTTCGCCGACCAGCTGGGCCACGGTGGCCTCGAACTCGGGCGCGGCCACCAGGGCTTCCAGGCAACCCCGCTGCCACAACTGTTCGGCCGTGAACGGGCGCGCCGTCAGGGAGGCGCGCTTGGCGCCCGACAGGCCCAGGCGCGCCACGTAGCGCTGCAGGCCGCTCGGGTAGTAGTGCAGGCCGAGCGCGGCCGCGGGCATGCGGAACTCGATGCCCTGTAGGCCGACGACCAGGTCGCAGGCCAGCATCAGGTCGGTGGCGCCGCCGTACACGCTGCCGTTGAGCGCGCACACGGTGAGCGGGCGCAGCGCCGCCAGGGCGTCGGCCGCGCGCTCGAACAGCTCGGGGTCGTTGTCCTGCTCGTTGAAGCTGCCAATGTGGTACCACGCGCAGAACACCGGCCGGCCTTGCCCTTCGGTGTGGGCCGTGAGCACGAGCACGCGGATGGCGGGGTCGGCGTCGATGCGCTCGAACTGGTCCAGCAAGCTGTGCAGGTCGCCGGCCTCCAGCCGGTTGCGGTGCGCGGGCCGGTTCAGCGTGAAGGTGGCCACGCCGTCGTCCACCGACAGCACCGGCACCGGGGGGGTGGCCATGTCAGTGCCAGCCATAGACGGCCATGGTGGTTTCGCCCGCTTCGAGCCGGTGCAGAATGGCGGCCGCCCTGCTGATCCAGGCCGTGCTGCCCGGCATGCGCGAACGGCGCTTCGGCCGCATCGTCAACATCACCTCGGCGATGGTCAAGACACCGCACGCCGCCATGGGCCTGTCCACCGCCGCGCGAGCGGGCCTCACGGCGCTGTGCAAGGCCTTGTCGCGCGAGGCCATCGTGGACAACGTGACGCTCAACAACCTGCTGCCCGAGCGCTTCGACACGCCGCGCCAGGCTTTCATGGCGCAGCGCCTGATGCAGGAACAGGGCATTTCGCTGGAAGCCGCGCGGCGCCAGCTGGCCGACTCCCTGCCGGCCCGGCGCCTGGGCGACCCGGCCGAGTTCGGCGCGGCCTGTGCCTTCCTGTGCAGCGCCCGCGCCGGCTTCATGACCGGGCAGAACCTGCAGCTCGACGGCGGCGCCTACGCGGGCCTGGTCTGAGCCAGCCGGGAGCGGTGGTCAGGCCAGGGGTCCGTCGTTCACCGGGTTGGTCAACGTGCCGATGCCTTCGATGGTCACTTCGCAGACATCCCCGTGCCGCAGCCAGACCTGGGGCTGGCGCACGAACCCCACGCCGGCGGGGGTGCCGGTGATGATCAGGTCCCCGGGGTGCAGCTCGATGCCCTCGGAGCAGGCGCACACCAGCGCGGCCACGTCGAAAATCATGTCGCGGGTGTTGCCGTCCTGCAGCAGTTGGCCGTTGAGGCGGCACTGCACGCTCAGGCCCTGGGCGCCCCGTGGCAGCTCGTCGGCCGTGACGATTTCGGGGCCGAAGCCGCCGCTGGCGTCGAAGTTCTTGCCCCACAGCCATTGGTGAGAGCGGGCCTGGTAGTCGCGCACCGTGCCGTCGTTGAAGATCGAATACCCGGCGACGTGCTCGAGGGCTTGGTCGCGGGTGATGTGGCGTCCCGCCTTGCCGATGACCGCCACCAGTTCGGCCTCGTAGTCGAACTGGTGGGAGAGCCGCGAGCGGATCAGGGGCTGCCCATGGCCCACCCAGGACGAGGCAAAGCGCTGAAACAGCACGGGGTGGGGTGGGGCGCTCGCGCCGATCTCGCGGGCATGGTCGCGGTAGTTCAGGCCGATGCCAAAGGCCTTGGATGGCTGGAGCACCGGGGGCAGCCAGGTGATGCCGTCAAGGGCCCTTTGGCGCCGCAGCGGGCCCGCGAGCGTGTGGCGGGCCCGCTCAAGACCCGCCTCGCCGAGCGCGAGCAAGGCGTCCACGGTGTCGGGCAGGCCTTCGGCGGTGAGGTCAACCACCGCGTCGCCGACGCGCGCGCCCAAGGTCGGGCGGCCCGTGGATTCATCGAGAAAGTTCAGCAGCCGCATCCAGGTCTCCGTGGGGTTTCAGGTCTTGGCGCCGGCCAGGGACTGGATGTAGGCGGTGCCCGTTTTCAGCACATGCCGGTAGACGATTTCACCCGCGAAGCGCGCATCGCGCATTTCCATGGCCGCCATCACGAGTTCGTGCTCCTTCACCGACTCGTCCCAGCGCCCATCGGTGGTGATCGCCACAAAGCGCGGGCGTCGCGCGCGCGTCATCAGGTCGGCGTGCGTGCGCGTGAGCTGCGGGTTGTCCGCCATCGCGATGATGGTCTCGTGGATGCGGTGGTTGAGTTCGAAGTACCGATCGCGGTCCTGCTCGGCATACCGCTGCAGCATTTCGTCGTGCAGTGCGCGCAGCTGGCCCAGTGCCTGTGCCGAGGCCTGCAGCGTGACGGTCTCCGCCGCGAGGCGCTCCAGGGCCGCGATCACAGCGAACAGGTTGACGATTTCGTCCGTTGACGGCGTGGTCACGCGCGAGCCGCGGTTGGGCAACAGTTCGACCAGCCCCTCCGCCGCGAGCACCTTCAAGGCCTCCCGGATGGGGGTGCGCGACACCCCCAGCACCTCGCAAAGTTCCATCTCGTTGATGCGTTCGCCCGACGCCAGTTCACCGTGGACGATCATGTCCCGGATGCGGCCGCAGGTGTCGGCGTGCACCCCGTGGCGACGGCGCCGCTCCTCGGCGCCCGGCGGCTCCTCGGGGGCCGGGGCCGACGCGGTGTGGTCTGGTGGCGCGGTCATCGGTGTGTCCATCACATTCCCCATTTGCATGCAAATTTTGCCGTTTACATTCCTGATTGCATTATATAGGTGCAAATTTAATCGGTATAAACCCGATATTGCACCAAATAAGTGCTTAAAAAGAAGTGTTGACAGCATTTTCAAGAAAAAGATAATTCACTTTCGCTTCGTTTGCATTACCCGTGCGGTTGCTGCCGTGAATCACCTTTGCTTGACCCTCCTAGGAGTTGCCATGAAGTTTCGCCGATCCCTTCTCCTCTGTGCCACCGCCGCTGTGGCGTTCGCAGGCCTTCACAGTCCTTTGATGGCGCAGCAACGGCTGCGCGTGGCGGGTAACTTTCCCGCAGACCATACGGCCTCCAAAGTGATGGAGATCTTCAAGAAGGAGGTCGAGACGCGCACGCAGGGCGAGCTTCAGATCGACCTGTTCCCGAACATGCAGCTGGGCGGGGCGGCGGAAAACGTTGATCAGGTGCGTTCCGGCACGGTGTTCGCGATCGTGACGTCGATCGCCTACTTCACGCGCATCGTGCCCGAATACGAAGCGGTCAGCCTGCCGTTCCTGTTCAGTTCGCGCGAGGCCGCTTTCCGGGTCATGGACGGGCCGGTCGGCAGGTTGTTCGACGAGCGCATGGCCCAGAAAGGTTTCGTCAGCCTGGGTTACGGTGAACTGGGCTTCCGTCATGTCACGAACAGCGTGCGACCGATCACGTCGGTCGCCGACTTCAAGGGCCTGAAGATCCGGTTGCAGCCCAACGAAGTGCACCTCGATACCTTCCGCGCGCTCGGAGCCAACCCGGTCGCCATGGACGTGAAGGAGGTTTATTCGGCGATGCAGCAGGGCGTGCTGGATGGCCATGAAAACCCTTACAACATCATCGCGAGCCGCCGTTTCAACGAGGTGCAGAAGCACCTGTCCGACACCGGCCACTTCTACGACTTCATCAACGCGGCCGCCAACAAGCGCCTGTTCGACCGCCTGAAGAAGCCGCACCAGGAGGCGGTGATGGCTGGCATGAAGGAAGCCATGGCCTGGCAGCGTGTGGAGGCCGCCAAGCAGGATGAGGGCTGGCGCCAGCAGCTCGTGAAGTCGGGCATGACCTTCACCCCGATCACGCCGCAGGGCCGCGCCGAATTCCGCCGCGCCACCACCAGCGTGGTCGACTCGCTCAAGAAGCGCATCGATGCCAAGCTGATCGACACCGTCGTCACGGAGGCTGCCAAGTGACCGAGGGGCTGAACCCCTCGCCGGCGGCCCAGCCGCCCGGCGACCCGCTGCCTTCGGTCTGGCCCGCCATTCGGCGCTGGGTCGAGGCGGTCGACAAGGTGTCGATGGTCGTGATCGTGGTGGCGATGGCCGCGATGACGCTCATGGTGACCCTGCAGGTGTTCTGGCGCTACGCGCTGAGTTCGTCCATCGATTCCGCCGACGAGGTCTCTCGCCTGTTCTTCGTGTGGGTCATATTCCTGGCGATCCCGCATGGCATCAAGTACGCGGTGCACGTGGGCATTGACTTGCTGGTCATGAGCTTGTCTCCGCGGAACAAGGATCGGCTGTTCCGCCTTGTGAGCGTGGCCAGCGCGGTGCTGATGGCCGCGATCTTCTACGCGGCCTGGGTCGCCACCCTGGACAAGTGGCAGGAACTCATGCCGACGCTGCCCGTTTCCGCCGGCATCTACTACGTCGCCGTGCTCATTTGCGCGGCCCATTCGTTCGTTCACCTCGTGTTGCACGCGTGGCTGGGTTCCCGCATCTGGGAAGGAAGGTTGTCATGACGCTCCTAGTGATCTGTGTCTTCTGCCTGCTCGCTTTCGCAGGCATGCCGCTGGCGTTCGCCCTCGGCTTCGCCTCGCTGGCCGCGCTCTACGCCGCCGATTTCGAGCTCGTGATGCTGTCCCAGCGCATGCTGCACGCGGTGGACAACTTCCCCCTGATGGCGATCCCCTTGTTCATGCTGGCCGGTGAGTTGATGGTCAAGGCCGGCATGATGGAGCGGCTGGTGACCTTCGCCAACAGCCTGGTCGGCCGGGTGCACGGCGGGCTGGCGCACGTGACCATCATCGCCGGCACCATCCTGGCCTCGGTCAGCGGCGCGGCGGTCGCCTCGGCCAGTGCCCTCGGCAGCGCCCTTGTTCCTTCGCTGCGCAAGCACTACCCCGACAGCTTCAACTGCGCGGTGATCGCCTCGGCCGCCAACTTGGGCCCCGTGATTCCGCCGTCCAACGCCATGATCGTCTACGCCCTGATGGCGGGCTCATCGGTCTCGGTTGGCGGCCTTTTCATGGCGGGTATCGTGCCGGGCGTGCTGCTGGCGCTGGGTTTCATCGGCATCGCCAGCTTCATCTCCTGGAAGCGAAAGTACCCGCCGACGGGCGAGGCCTTCAACGCGCGCAATGCCTGGGTGCAGTTCCGCAAGGCGCACATCATCCTGTTCATGCCGATCATCGTCGTGGGGGGCATCATCGGCGGCGTGTTCACGGCCACCGAGGGCGCTGCCATCGCCGTGGTGTATTCCGGGCTGGTGGGCCTGCTGATCACGCGCAAGCTGCGCTTCGCGGACCTGCCCGGCTGCCTGTTCCGTGCGGCAGTCACGGCATCGATGGTGGGCGCGCTGATCGCGCTGGCCGCCACCGTGACCTTCCTGCTCACGATCGACATGGTGCCGCAGCAGATGGCCGACTTCGTCAAGGGCATGACCTCGGACCCCATGGTGTTCGTGCTGCTTACCATGCTGCTGCTGGTGGTGGTGGGCATGTTCCTGGAGTCGAACGCGGCCTACATCATGCTGGTGCCCCTGTTCGTGCCGATTGCGGACGCGTTCGGCCTGGATCCGCTGTGGTTCGGCTTCCTGTTCATGTTCAACCTGGTGATTGGCATGATGACGCCGCCAGTGGGGGTGCTGTTCTTCGTGATGAGCGGCATCACGCGGGTGCCCATGGGGGCGATCATCCGCGAGTCCATGCCTTTCGTGATCTTCCAGTTCGCGATGCTGTTGTTGTGCGTGGCCTTCCCGTCCATCGTCACGGCGCTGCCGCGAGCCCTGGGTTTCTGAACGGAGGCCCCCATGACACCAACGCCTTCCCCCGGAGTGGATCCGGGCTCGCTGGACCTGCTGATCACCGGCGCCACCGTGGTGCACACGCGCCCGCAGCTGGAGGTGATCGAGAACGCGGTGATCGGCATCGCCGGGGCGCGGATCGCCTTCGTGGCGCAGGCCGACGCCGCGCCCCGCGCGAGCGCGCGCCGCACCCTCGATCTGCGTGGGCATATGGTGCTGCCCGGTTTCATCAATGTGCACACCCACACCATCCTGACCATGGTGCGCGGCGTGGCCGAAGACATGGGCTTTGCCCCGGCCTACACGCCCGGCGTGCCGCACGGCCATGAGGTCACGCCCGACGAGGCCGTGGCGTTGGCTCGGCTGGGCGCGCTGGAAGCGCTGATGTTCGGTTCCACCGTCATCAACGACAGCTACGTCCACGCGGACCTCACCCTGCCGGCCATGGCCGATGTGGGGCTGCGCGCCTACGCCTGCGGCCGCATCCACGATGTGGATTTCTCCCGGGTGCATCTGGGCGAGTGGCGCCACGACGACGCGATCGGCGAGCGCACCCTGGGCGAGGCTCTGGCCTTGCACGCGCGCTGGCACGGTGGCCCCGACAGCCGCACCGGTGTGCACCTCACGCCTCACGCGCCCGACACCTGTTCCCAGGCATTGTTGCGGCGGGTGGCGGACCACCGCGAACGCCATGGCGGTGTGGTCACGACACACCTGTCGCAAAGCCGCATGGAGAACCAGCGCGTGCAGGAGCGCGACGGCTGTTCGCCCTGTGAGCTGCTGGATCAGACCGGCTTGCTGGGGCCGGCGCTGATCGCAGCCCACGGCATGTACCTGAGCGAGGCCGACATGCAGCGCGCCGGTGCGGCGGGCATGCATCTCGCGCATGTGCCCAAAGGCAACGCCACCGGCGGCCGCATCGCGCCCACGCGCGCCATGCAGGACGCCGGCATCCGGCTCGCACTGGCGACGGACAACATGCACGCGGACATGATCGAGGTCATGCGATGGGCGCTCAACCTGGGCCGCATCCAGACCGGTGGCATCGACGACGGCTGGCAGCCGGCGGACATGCTGCGCATGGCGACCTACAACGGGGCGCACGCGATGGGTCTCGGCGACCATATGGGCAGCCTGGAAGCCGGCAAGCTGGCCGACATGGTTTGCGTGGACATGCGCCGGCCGCACTTGGTGCCCTGCATCAACCCCCTGGGCAACTTGGTGCACACGGGCCAGGGTCGCGACGTGGCCATGGTGATCGTGCACGGCGAGGTCGTCGTTGAAGGCGGTCGCGCGCTTCGTGTCGACCAGGACAGCATCTTGGCCGACGCCCAGCAGGCGGCGGCTGCACTTTGGCAGCGGGCTCGCGCACAAGTCGAGCCTCGGAGAACCGCTTGAAAATTCTCGTCATCAATCCCAACATCTCCCTCAGCGTGTCCGAGCTGATCCGCAATGAGGCGCAGCGCGCGGCCTTGCCTGGTACGCAGATCACCATGGCCACCGCGCCTTTCGGCGTGGCATATATCGAAACCCCTGGCGAGGCCGCCGTGGGTGCCTATGCATCTTTGCAGCTTCTGGCGCAACAACAGGCCGAGCACGACGTGGCCGTGATCGCTGCTTTCGGCGACCCGGGCGTGACTGCTGCCAAGGAGCTGCTGGACATCCCGGTGGTTGGTCTGACCGAATCCGCCGTGGCCACCGCTTTCCTGCTCGGGGGGCGCTTTGCCATCGTGGGCATCTCGCAGCGCATCGGCGCCTGGTACGTGCAGACTGTGGATCAATTGGGTTTGTCCTCGCGCATGATCGGTTACCGTGGTCTTCAGCAGGGTTTTGCCAGCGTGGGCACGGTTCAACAGGAGGCGCGCGACGTGTTGCGCGAGATGTGCCTGGCTTGTGTGGAGCAGGACGGAGCGGACAGCATCATCCTGGCGGGCGCGCCGTTGGCCGGGTTGGCGCGCGAGATCGCCGACGATGTGCCTGTGCCGCTGATCGATGGGGTGGGCAGCGCGATCCGCATGGCCGAGGCGCTGGGCCGCGGCGCCTACGCGCCTCGGCGCAATGGAGCGCTGTCGCCTCCACCTCGCAAGGCGCATCAGGGTCTGGAAGGTGGGCTGGCCATGCTGATCGGGCGGCAGCCATGAGCGCCGCCTTCGATCTGGTCATCCGAAACGCCCGTGTGGCGACCGCATCGGACTGCTTCGAGAGCGACATTGGCATTCGCGACGGGGTGATCCAGCAGCTTGGCCGGCAGCTCGCCGCGGGCGCCAGCGAGATCGATGCCGCAGGGCGAGTGGTCACGCCGGGTGGGGTTGACGCCCATTGCCACCTCGACCAGCCCATGGCCCCGCCGGTGCGCATGGCCGACGATTTCGACACCGGAACGCGCGCTGCGGCCTGCGGCGGCACCACCACTGTCATTCCTTTTGCTGCGCAGGAGAAAGGCCAGTCCTTGCGGGCCGCGGTGGATGACTACCACGCGCGTGCGCAGGGGAAGTCGCATCTCGATCACGCTTTCCACCTGATCGTGAGCGACCCCACGCCCGAGGTGCTGACCCACGAGCTGCCCGCGCTGATCCAGGAGGGCTATACCTCGTTCAAGATCTACATGACCTACGACGACCTCAAGCTCAACGATGGTCAGATCCTGGACGTGCTCGACGTGGCGCGACGGCACGATGCGATGGCCATGATCCACGCGGAGAATGCCGACTGCATCGCCTGGCTGACCCGCCGACTGGAAGCGGCTGGCCGCACCGCGCCGCGATTTCATGCACACGCCAGACCGATGCTGGTGGAGCGCGAAGCCACGCACCGCGCCATCGCGCTGGCCGAGCTGGTCGATGTGCCGATCTTGGTGGTCCACGTGTCCGGGCGCGAGGCGGTGGAGCAAATCCGCTGGGCCCGCTCGCAGGGGCTGAAGGTGTTCGCGGAGACCTGTCCGCAGTACCTGTTTCTTACCGCCGAAGACCTGGGCATTGACGACAGCTACAAAGGGGCGCGCTGCGTCTGCAGCCCGCCGCCGCGCGACAAGCAGAACCAGCAGGTGATCTGGGATGGTCTGGCCGATGGCTTGTTCACGGTCTTCTCGTCCGACCATGCACCGTTCCGTTACGACGGGACCGAAGGCAAGAAACCCGATGGAGAAGAGGTGGCTTTCCAGCACATCCCCAACGGGATTCCCGGCATCGAAACCCGCTTGCCGCTGCTGTACTCGGAGGGTGTGTTGGGCGGGCGCATCACGCTGCAGCGCTTCGTCGAACTCACCGCGACGAACCCCGCCAAGGCCTACGGCCTTCACCCGCGCAAGGGCACGATCGCCATCGGCAGCGATGCCGACCTCGTGATCTGGGACGAAGGCGAACGCATGGTGCGCAACACGGAGCTGCACCATGCCGTGGATTACACGCCCTACGAAGGCATGGCCCTGCGCGCCTGGCCGGGCATCACGTTGGCGGCGGGGGAGGTGGTATGGGATGGCCGGAACTTCCATCCCCGTCAAGGCAAGGGCCGGTACCTGCCGCGCGGCCGGCCCAGTCTGCTGCCCAAAGCCCCGCGCTCCGTGTCGTAGCGGTCCCGGCGCGCGCCTAGTAAGGCCGCCCGTCCTTGTGTGCGAAGGCCCAGCGGCCGTCGATCTGCACGGCCTGCAGGTCGTCTTGCGGGTAGCTGACCTCGTCGCCCTCGCTGCGGTCACCCACCTCCAGGTACAGCACGGCTTCGGCGGTCTCGTTGACCAGCATGTGGCCGTTGCCGGTGCCGGCCGGAAAACCCGCGCACATGCCGGGGGCCAGCGGCGTCGCACCTTCGTTGGTGACGAGCGTCGGGTGTCCGGCCAGGATGTAGACGAACTCGTCCTGCCGGCTGTGGGCATGGCGCAGCGCCGACACCGCCCCCGGTGGCAGGGTGGTGTGGTTGACGCCGAAGTGGGTCAGACCGAAATTGTCGCCCAGCGGACGTTTGATGCGCCCGGCCATGCGGGAGGCAAAAGGCTCGGGGTAATTCGACGGACGGCTGCGCGCCGGGGCGTCGGTGGCCACCAGGGCCAGGGGTTTCGGGGCGTCAGGCATGGCAGGCATTGTGGGCGGGCGCGGAAAAGCGGGCAAGCGCCGGCCCTGATCGGGGCTTCGCGGGCGGTCCGGCGACTCAAGATCGGGGCCAATCCGCCGATGCCCTGGGTACCGAGCCCCCTATCCCTCCAGAAAGCTTTCCGAATGAAACTCAATGACATCAAGGTCGGCAGCCGCCTGGCGATTGCCTTTGGACTGGTCCTGCTGATCACGGCCCTGATGGCCGGCGTCGGTGTCTGGCGCCTGCAGGAACTGATGCAGACCACGCGCACACTGGCCGGGGAAGACAACGAAAAACTGCAGCTGGCCGTGCGCTGGCGCCAGACCATCGACGTGAACTGGGTCCGCACCCGGGCGGCGATCCTCGACTCCGACACCAGCCGCATTCCGATGTGGCAGGCCGACATGGACAAGACCTCCGAGATCACGACCGCTTCGCGCAAACGCATGATCGAGCTGGTGCACTCCGAGACCGGCAAGGCGCTGATCGCGGACATCGACGCCGCGCGCGAGGCCTACCGCACGCCGCGTGGCGCCGTGCTCAAGGCCCGCATGGCCGGTGAGGACATGAGCGTCGCGCTGGATCGCGACCTCAAGCCCCTGGCCGAGGCCTACATCAACTCCATCCTGAAGCTGGAGCAGCGCCAGCAGGGCATCTACGACACCGCGCTGAAAGAGGCCGAAGAAAAGGCCGCGAACGGCCGCAACATCCTGATCCTGGGCGGCGTGCTCGCGACCGTGCTGGGCGCGGCTGCCGCCTTCATGCTGAGCCGCTCGATCACCGTGCCGCTGCGCCAGGCCGCCGAGGGCGCGCGCCTGATTGCCGACGGCGACCTCACGCGCACCATCCGTGCCGAAGGCCGCGACGAAGCCGCCCAGCTGCTGCAGGCGCTCAAGGGCATGCAGGACAACCTGTCCCGCGTGGTGGCCAACGTGCGCGGCAACGCCGAGGGCGTGGCCATGGCCAGTGCCGAGATCGCCCAGGGCAACAACGACCTGTCGGCCCGCACCGAGCAGCAGGCCAGCGCGCTGGAGGAAACCGCCGCGTCCATGGAGCAGCTGAGCTCCACCGTGCGCCAGAACGCCGACAACGCGCAGCAGGCCAACCAGCTCGCCATGAGCGCCTCCACCGTGGCGTCGCAGGGCGGTGAGGTGGTCGCCCAGGTGGTGGACACCATGCGCGACATCAACGACAGCAGCCGCAAGATCGCCGACATCATCGGCGTGATCGACGGCATCGCGTTCCAGACCAACATCCTGGCGCTGAACGCCGCGGTGGAAGCCGCGCGCGCCGGCGAGCAGGGCCGCGGCTTC
Source organism: Hydrogenophaga sp. GW456-12-10-14-TSB4 (assembly GCF_059424305.1). Classification (NCBI taxonomy): domain Bacteria; kingdom Pseudomonadati; phylum Pseudomonadota; class Betaproteobacteria; order Burkholderiales; family Comamonadaceae; genus Hydrogenophaga; species Hydrogenophaga sp. GW456-12-10-14-TSB4. The sequence goes on from NZ_JBWKZH010000014.1 coordinate 22,055, forward strand.
GCGGTGGTGGCCGGCGAGGTGCGCAACCTCGCGCAGCGCAGCTCGGAAGCCGCCAAGGAAATCCGCGGCCTGATCACCGCCAGCGTGGAGCGCGTGGAACAGGGCAGCTCGCTGGTGGACCGCGCCGGCACGACCATGACCGAGGTGGTGAGCGCCATTCGCCGCGTCAACGACATCATGGGCGAGATCAGCGCGGCCAGCCAGGAGCAGAGCTCGGGCGTGGCTCAGGTGGGCGAGGCCGTCACCCAGATGGACCAGGCCACGCAGCAGAACGCGGCGCTGGTGGAAGAAAGCGCGGCGGCGGCGTCCAGCCTCAAGTCCCGCGCCGAGCAGATGGTGCAGGCCGTGGCGGTGTTCAAGCTTTCGTCGGGCTGAACCGCAGGGCCAGCCAGGCGAAGACCGCCCCCACGGCGGCACCGGCCAGCACGTCGAGGAACACGTGCTGGCGGATCGCCATCGTGGACCAGATGATCACCGCGCAGTGCAGCACGCTGAGCCAGCGCAGCGCCGCCGGCGCACCGGTCTGCCGGAAGATGCGCTGGAACCAGAACGCTGAGAACACCGCCGAGCCCACGTGCAGCGAGGGGCAGGCGTTGCCCGAGGCGTCGATGCCTTTCAGGAACGCCAGCCGGGGGTGCTGGGCCCAGTCGATGTCGGTCAGCGGCGTCTGGGTCGGCACCAGCCAGAACAGGGCCAGGCAGAACAGGCACAGCGCGCCCACCCACAGGCCGTAGCGCAGCAGCTCGCGCAGGTTGGGCATCAGGGCCGGCGGCAGCGACACGTAGACCCACAGCGAGACGTAGGCGTAGAAGGCCGAAGGCAGGAACGGCACCCAGTCGTCCACGGCCAGCGTGGGCATCATGAGCGGTGCGGCCATGGGGTGGTGCAACACCCAGAAGTAGCCCTGGAAGAACAGGACCATGAAGGCCATGGTGCCGAAGGCCTTGAGGTACCACAGCGTGATGAACCGGGACAGGAGCTGGCGGTACCAGGCGCGTTCGGTGGGGGTTGGCATGGGTGTGGAAGGGGCCGGCGCCGGGGCGGTCGGCCTAATGTACGACACGCCTGTGTCAGGCCGTTTCCGATAGGCCCTTTGTATAATCCCATGCCCTGCGAAGTGAGGGCGGCGTGTGCCCGCCCAAGGCCGTACCAGAAGAACCCGAGACGGTCTTTGCTTCGGAGGCGTTCCCCATGTTCGTTGTTGCGCAGCAGCTTGCTTGCAGGCCCCACCCTGCCAGTTTCATCCCTGGGCATTTTTCATGAGCTCCACTGAACTGATCCGCACCTTCCTCGTCGACCGCCTGGGCGTCCAGCCCGATCAGGTGACGCCCGAGGCCTTGCTGGCCGAACTCGGGGTGGACTCGCTGATGCTGGCCGAGCTGATGTTCGAGGCCGAGGACCGGCTGGGCATCGACATCCCCTCCGACGTCCAACCGCCGAAGACCGTGGCCGAGATGCAGGCCGTGATCGACTCGCTGGCCGCGCTCAAGGCCGGCTGAACCATGCGCAGCCACCGTGTCGCGATCACCGGCATCGGGGTGATCAGCCCCTACGGCGGTGATGCCCGGGACTTCTTCGAGCGCCTGCTGGCCGGCGAGTCCGCCGTGCGCCAGCTGGAGCTGACGGCCGATCTGCCGCGCCCGCTGTCCCACCCGTTCGTGGGCTGCCCCGGCTTCGCCCCCGAAGCCGCCCTGGGCAAGCCGCTGGCCCTGATGATGGAGCGTTTTGCCCAGCTGGGCATGGCGGCGGCCTTCCAGGCCTGGGACCAGGCCGGCCTGCCGCGCCAGCCCGACGGCGCCGACAGCGACGAGCGCGAGAGCTGGGGCTGCATCTGGGGCACCGCCCTGGGCGGCCTGGAGGCGCACGAGCGCGGCGGCCGCGACCTGTGGGTCCGGGGGCGCGACCGCGTCTCGCCGCTGTCGGTGGTGCAGGGCATGAACAACGCGGTCAATGCCCACATCTCCATCCAGCTTGGCCTGGGCGGCGTGAGCACCAGCCACACGGCCGCCTGCGCGTCCTCCAGCATCGCCATCGGCGAAGCGTTCCGGCGCGTGCGCAGCGGCGAAGCCACCGTGATGGTCACCGGGGGCTCCGACATCTGCCAGTCCTACAGCGTGCTGCGCGCCTGGGACGCCATGCGCGTGATGGCGCCGGGCAACGCCGAGACCGCGCCCGCCGCCTGCCGCCCGTTCGCGGCCGACCGCGCCGGCCTGGTGCTGGGCGAAGGCGGTGCCGCCCTGGTGCTGGAAGCCTGGGACCACGCGATCGCCCGGGGGGCGACCATCCATGGTGAAATCGTGGGCTATGGCACCAGTTGCGATCACAGCCACCTGGTCCGCCCGCACCGGCAGGGCCAGGTGCGCGCCCTGCGCGCCGCGCTTCGCGACGCCGAGCTGGCGCCGCACGAGATCGGCTACGTCAACGCCCACGGCACGGCCACGCCCGAAGGCGATCCGGTGGAGATCGCCGCCCTGTGCGAGGTGTTCGGCGACGGCGCCAGGGAGTTGCCCGTGAGCGCCACCAAATCCATGCACGGTCACCTGCTCGGCGCTGCCGGCGCGATCGAGGCCGCGGTCACCGTGCTGGCGCTGCGCGAGCAGGCCATTCCGCCCACCGCCCACCTGGCCGGGCGCATCGACCCCGCCTGCGAGGGCGTGGACCACGTGCTGCAGGGCCGGCGCCAGGTGCCGCTGCGCGCGGCGCTGTCCAACTCCTTTGCCTTCGGTGGCAGCAACGCCGTGCTGGCGTTCCGCGCGCCGCCCCTTTGAAGCCTCTTTTTCCCACGGACCGTCATGACCCAACCCGTCTCCCCTGAAACCGTCGATGCCCTCTGGCCCGAGGTGGTCGCGCTGATCATCGAAGCCCTCAACATGGAGCTCGCGCCCGGCGAGGTCGACCCCGACGGGCCCCTGTACGGCGAAGGCATGGGCCTGGACTCCATCGACATGCTGGAGATCTCGCTCGTCATTTCCAAACGCTACGGCTTCCAGATGCGTTCGGACAACGAGGACAACGAGAAGATCTTCGCCTCGCCGCGCGCCCTGGCCGCCCACATCGCCAGCCAGCGCACCCAGTGAAATGACCGTTTCCACGCTGCTGCGGGACCTGGGTGTGCTGCTCCTGATGGTGGCCTGGGTGATCGCGGCGCACGTGGGCAGCTCCGGCTGGGGCAACGCGGATTTCAACGCGGCGGTGGGCGTGTTCCCGATCGCCGTGGCCGCGCTCATGGCGCTCTGGCGCCTGCCCCAGTGGCTCGTGCGCGGCGCCGGCGTGCTGGCCCTGGGTGCCTTGCTGGCCTGGCTCTGGCCGCGCCTGCGCCACAACGTGGCCCTGCTGTATTACATCCAGCACCTGGGCATCCACGTGGCACTGGGGGTGCTGTTCGGCAAGTCGCTGTTCGGGCCGGGCGATGCCCTCATCACCCGCATGGCGCGGCGCATCTTCGGGCCCGAGCTGTCCGAGCGCAAGCTGCGCTACACGCGCGGCGCCACGCTGGCCTGGACCCTCTTCTTCTTCGCCAACGCGCTGGTGTCCACCGCGCTCTTCATCTGGGCGCCGCCGGCGATCTGGTCGATCCACGCCAACGTGCTGACCGGTCCGCTGATCGGCCTCATGTTCCTGGGCGAGCACCTCGTCCGTCTGCGGGTGCTGCCGCCGCACGAACGCCCGGGCCTGGCCGCCATCCGGCAGGCCTACCAGCGCGAGTCGGCGCGGCGCAGCGCCGATCCACCGCCGCCATGAACGACACCCTGCCGCTGATCGGAGCCCACGGGCTGGACGACGTGTTCGCCTGGCGCGCGCAAGGCGCGGTGCGGGTGCGCGAATTCCTGGCCGACGCGCACGCGCTCGCCGCCCGCCTGCCCGAGGGCGGCTGGCTGCTCAACGTGTGCGAAGACCGTTACCACTTCGCGGTCGGTTTCGCCGCCGGTCTGCTGGCGGGCAAGGTCAGCCTGCAACCCTCGTCGCAGTCGCCCGAAACGCTGCAGCGCCTGGCGGCCGACTACCCCGGCGTGTCCTGGCTGGGCGACCGGCCCGGGGCGGTGCCCGACCTGCCCGGTCTGGTGTTTCCCGATCTTTCCGCGCAGCCCCGGCCCGAGGTCACCGACATGCCCCGGGTGGACGTGCAGCGCGTGGTCGCCATCCTGTTCACCTCGGGTTCGACCGGCCTGCCGCAGCCGCACCGCAAGACCTGGGGCAAGTTGGTGCTCAACGGCCGCGCCGAGGCCACGGCGCTGGGCCTGATGCAGCGGCCGCAGTCCATCGTCGGCACCGTGCCCATCCAGCACAGCTACGGCTTCGAGTCGACCTTTCTCATCGCGCTGCACGGTGGCTGCCAGTTCGCGGCCGGCAAGCCCTTCTACCCGCAGGACATCGTGGCCGCGCTGCAAGCCGTGCCGCGCCCGCGCATGCTGGTGACCACGCCGTTCCACCTCTCTGCGCTGCTGGCCTCGGAGCTGCCGTTGCCGCCGATGGATCTCGTGCTCTCGGCCACCGCGCCGCTCAGCCCCGATCTCGCGCGCCGCGCCGAAGCGCGCTGCGGCGCGCCGGTGCACGAAATCTACGGCTCGACCGAATCCTCCGCGCTGGCCAGCCGGCGCACGCTGGACGGCGCGGCCTGGCAGCTGATGCAGGCGGTCTGCCTGGAACACGAAGGCGACACCACCTACGCCCTGGGCGGGCATGTGGAAGGCCGCGTGCCGCTGGCCGACATCATCGAGTCCGGCACCGAGGGCCGCTTCCTGCTGCACGGCCGGCATGCCGACCTGATCAACATCGCCGGCAAACGCACCTCGCTGGCCTACCTGAACCACCAGATCGGCGCGCTGCCCGGCGTGGTCGATGCGGCCTTCTTCCTGCCCGACGAGGCCGGCGACGACGGCGTCACGCGCCTGACCGCCTTCGTGGTCGCGCCCACGCTGGACGCCCGCACCCTCATGGCCGGCCTGCGCCAGCGGCTGGACGCCATCTTCCTGCCGCGCCCGCTGGTGTTCGTCGAGGCCCTGCCGCGCAACAGCACCGGCAAGCTGCCGCGCCAGGCCCTGCAGGCGCTGCACGCCGAGAAGGTGGGCCATGGACGCGGCTGAGTTCCACTGGGCCGTGCCGCCCGACCACCCGGCCTTTGCCGGGCACTTCCCGGCGCGCCCCATCGTGCCGGGCGTGGTGCTGCTCGATCAGGCGATCGTGTTCGCGGGGCAGATGCGCCAGCGCCCGTTGCAAGGCGGTTGGCAGGTCTCGCAGGCCAAGTTCTTCGTGCCGGTCGGGCCGTCGCAGGTGCTGCGCTTCGCGCTGCAGACCACGCCGCGCGGGGCCATCGCCTTCAGCGTGAGCTGCGAAGGCCGCGAGGTGGCGGCCGGCAGCCTCGTCCCGCCGGCGCCATGAAGGGCGGCACCCCTCCCGAGTGGATGCGCCAGCGCGAACGCAGCCACCTCGGCGCGCTGCGTTTCATGGTGTGGCTCTCGCTCACCCTGGGCCGTCCTTTCGGTCGCCTGGTGCTGCGCTTCGTCACGCTGTACTTCGTGCTGTTCTCGCCGAAGGCACGGCGCGCCAGCCGCGACTACCTGCGCCGCGCGCTCGGCCGCCCACCCACCTGGCGCGACGGTTACCGCCATGTGTTCAGCTTCGCGAGCACGGTGCACGACCGCGTCTACCTGCTCAACGACCGCTTCGACCTGTTCGACATCCGCTTCGTCGGCGACGACGCGCTGCACGACGCGCTGCAGCGCCAGCGCGGCGCGCTGCTGCTCGGCGCCCACCTGGGCAGCTTCGAGGTGCTGCGCGCCATGGCCCACGTCCGCGCCCATGCGCCGGTGGCGATGATGATGTACGAGGACAACGCGCAGAAGATCAACGCCATCCTCAACGCCATCAAACCGGGCGCCCGGCAGGACGTGGTGGCGCTGGGCCACCCCGACACCATGCTCAAGGCGCGCGACAAGCTCGACGACGGCCACCTGGTCGGCCTGCTGGCCGACCGTTCCCTCGCCAACGACAGCACGGCAGAATGTGTCTTTCTGGGGGAGCCGGCGCGTTTCGCGGTCGGGCCCTGGCGCATGGCCGCCATGCTGCGCCGGCCGGTGTTCTTCATGGCCGGCCTCTACCTGGGCGGCAACCGCTACGAACTGCGCTTCGAGCAACTGGCCGATTTCTCCACCGTCGAGCGCGGCGAACGCGACGCCGCCATCGCGCAGGCCATGCAGGCCTACGCCGACCGCCTGAGCGAACTCTGCCGCCGGGCGCCCTACAACTGGTTCAACTTCTTCGATTTCTGGCAACGCAAATGATCCGACGACTTCTCACCGGCCTCGTGCTGCTCGGCGTCACCGCCCTGGCGCACGCCGCCCTCGACCTCGACCAGCTGATGGCCGAACTGGCCCGCAACCCCGGCGGGCAGGCGAAGTTCGTCGAGAAACGCCACCTCGCGCTGCTGGACAAACCCGTCATCGCCACCGGCGAGATGCGCTACTCGCCGCCCGACCGGCTGGAGAAGCGCACGCTCACGCCCCAGGTCGAGACCATGGTGCTCGACAAGGACACGCTCAGCCTGGAGCGCGACCGCCGCCGCATGACCATCCGCCTGAGCGCGCGGCCCGAGGTGGCCGCCTTCGTGGACAGCATCCGCAGCACGCTCGCGGGCGACCGCGCCGCGCTGGAGCGCAACTACAAGCTCTCGCTCAGCGGCAGCCTGGAGGCCTGGGTGCTGGTGCTGGTGCCCAGCGACGAGCGCATCACCAGCCTGCTCAAGAGCATCACCGTCAAGGGCGTGCGCCAGCAGGTGCTGGGCATCGACTACCTGCAGGCCGACGGCGACCGCACCGAAATGACGATCGAGCCGACGCCATGACCCGCAGCGTCTGGCGTGCCCTGCTGATCTGGCTGGCGGCGATGGCGGTCGGCCTGGGCCTGCTGTGGAACACCCGTTTCTCGGCCGACGTCTCCTTCTTCCTGCCGTCCAAGCCCACGCCCGAGCAGGCGGTCATGGTGGACCAGCTGCGCGAAGGCGCGGTCTCGCGCCTGCTGATGCTGGCCATCGCCGGCGGCAGCCCGGACCAGCGCGCCGATGCCTCGCGCGCGCTGCGCGCCGCGCTGAAGGAAGAGGCCAGCCTGGACACGGTGCAGAACGGCGAGGCGGAGGCGCTCGACGCCGCGCGCGACTTCCTGCTCGACCACCGCTACGTGCTCAGCAGTGCCGTCACGCCCGAGCGCTTCAGCGTGGAAGGCCTGCGCAGCGCGGTGAACCACAGCGTGGACCTGCTCAGTTCCTCGGCCGGCCTGCTCTTCAAGCCCTACCTGGCGCGCGATCCCACGGGCGAGCTGGTGGAACTGGTGTCGGGCCTCAATGCCGGCGTGCAACCCAACGAGCAGGACGGCGTGTGGGCCTCGCGCGACGGCGAACGCGCCATGCTGGTGGTGCAGACGCACGCGCTCGGCTCCGACACCGACGGCCAGGCCGCCGCCATCGACCTGATCCGTGAGCGTTTCGCCAAGGTGGTGGAGCAACCCGGCCTGCAGGGCCTGGCGCTGGAGATGTCGGGCCCGGGCCTGTTCGCGGTGCGCGCGCGCGCCACCATCCAGGAAGAGGTCAGCCGCCTCTCGCTCATCAGCACCGCCATCCTGGCCGTGATGCTGGGCTTCATCTACCGCCGCGGGCGCCTCATGCTGCTCACGCTGGTGCCGGTGCTCAGCGGCACGCTTGCGGCCATCGTGGCGGTCGGCCTGGTGCACGGCACCGTGTTCGGCATCACCGTGGGCTTTGGCGCCGCGCTCATCGGTGAGGCGGTGGACTACGCCATCTACTACTTCGTGCAGTCGGGGCGGCAGGGCGTGGGGTCCTGGCGCGAGCAGTACTGGCCCACCATCCGCCTGGGCGTGCTCACCTCGGTGCTCGGTTTCGGCGCGCTGCTGTTCTCGGGCTTCCCTGGCCTGGCGCAGCTCGGGCTGTACGCCATCACCGGTGTGCTGACGGCCGCGCTGGTCACGCGCTACCTGTTGCCGCAGCTCGCCGGCCCCGGCGTGCACCTGCACGACGGCGCGAGCAAGGGCCGCTTGCTGCGCCCGCTGGTGGAGCGCGCCACCGTGCTGCGCTGGCCCCTGCTGGCGCTGGTGTTGGTCTCGGCGGTGTACCTCGTGAAGGAACGCAACGACCTCTGGCAGTCCGACCTGTCCGCGCTGTCCACCGTGAGCCAGGCCGAAGGCGAGCTCGATGCGCGCCTGCGCGGTGACCTGGGCGCGCCCGATGCGCGCTACATGGCCGTGATCACCGCGCCCGACCGCGAAAGCGCGCTGCAGGCGGCCGAACGCGCCGGTGCGAAGTTGCGGCCGCTGGTCGAGCAAGGCCTCATCGGCGGCTACGACACCCCGGCGCGTTTCCTGCCCAGCGAGGCCACGCAGGCCGCGCGCCGCGCCAGCCTGCCCACGCCCGAGGAACTGCGCGAGCGCCTGCGCGCCGCGCTGGTGGACGCGCCGCTCTCGGCCGATCGCCTGCAACCCTTCCTGGACGACGTGGCCGCCGCGCGCCAGGCGCCCCCGTTGACGCGCGAAGCGCTCGAAGGCACGGGCCTGGGGCTGGCGGTCGATGCGCTGCTGATGCAACGCCCCAACGGCTGGAGCGTGCTGCTGCCCCTGCGCCCTTCGGCCGAGGCCACGGGCGCCGACATCCCGGTGGCCGCCGTGCGCGAGGCGCTGGCCGGCAGCGGCGCGCTGTTCATCGACCTCAAGGGCGAGTTCGACACGCTCTACGGCGAGTACATCGACGAAGCCATCGTGCTCTCGCTGGCGGGCTTCCTGGCCATCGTCGTCGCCATGGCCTTCGTGCAGCGCAGCGCGCTGCGCCTGGCCAGCGTGATGCTGCCGCTGGTGATGGCGGTGGTGGTCGTGATCGCGGGCCTGCATGTCTTCGGCGTGCACCTGCACCTGCTGCACCTGGTGGGCATGCTGCTCACTGTGGCCGTGGGCTCGAACTACGCGCTGTTCTTCGACCGCCTCGCGCTCGGCGAGGAACTGGACGACGAGACCCTGCTCTCCATCGGCGTGGCCAGCTTCACCACCGTGGTGGGCTTCGGCGTGCTGGCGTGGTCGACCGTGCCCGTGCTGCACGCCATCGGCGTGACGGTGGGGCCGGGCGCGGTGCTGGCCCTGGTGCTGTCGGCGGCCTTCGCCGTCAGAAGGCCGGCGGCATGAAGGCCTTGCGCACGGTCGGCACCTCGGGCGCTGCGCCGCAGCTGCTCGTGATGCTGCCCGGTGTGGCCATGCGGCCCGAAGACCTCTTCGAGGCCGGCTTCGCCGACGCCATCGAACGCCGCGGCCTGGCGCTGGACCTGCTGGCGGTGGACCTCAGCGGGCTCGGACTCGACGCCGTCGACACCTGGGACGCCCTGCAACACCAGGTGCTCACGCCGGCGCGCGAGCGCGGCGCGCGCGTCTGGCTGGGCGGCATTTCGCTTGGCGGCATGGTGGCCATGGCGCACCTGGCCGCGCGCCCCGGCGTGGCCGACGGCCTGTGCCTGCTCGCGCCCTACCCGGGCAGCCGCCCGAGCGTGAACGTGATCGAACGCGCCGGCGGCGTGGACCGCTGGCAACCGAGCGCAGAAGACCTGCGCGACCCCGAGCTGCGTGTGTGGCAGTGGCTGCGGCGCCCGCCCGCCGACCTGCCGGTGTTCGTCGGCCACGGCACGGAAGACCGCTTCGCCGCGCGCATTGCGCAACTGGCCGAGCGCTTCCCGGCCGCGGCGCGCCACACCGTGCCGGGCGGGCACGACTGGTCGGCCTGGCGGCCGCTGTGGGCGCGTTTCCTCGATGCCGGGCACTTCCACTGACATGGCCACGCCGCGCTGGACCCCGTCCCCCTTCCTGAGCGCGAGCGCCGCCGTGCACGGCGCGGCCGCGCTGGGCATGCTGGCCGTGCCCGCCGCCTGGCCTTGGGGCGTGGGGGCGCTGGTGGCCAACCACGCGCTGCTGGCCGGCGCCGGCCTGTGGCCCAGCTCGCGCCTGCTCGGGCCCAACCTGATCCGCCTGCCTGAGGCATCGGCGCAGCGGCGCGAGATCGCACTGACCATCGACGACGGGCCCGACCCCGAGGTGACGCCGCGCGTGCTCGACCGGCTCGATGCGGCGGGGGTGAAGGCCAGCTTCTTCTGCATCGGCCGCATCGCCGAGCAGCACCCCGCGCTGTGCCGCGAGATCGTGCAGCGCGGCCACCGCGTGGAAAACCATGGGTACGCCCACAGCAACGCGTTCTCGCTGTTCGGCCCTGGCGCCATGCGGCGCGACATCGTGCGCGCGCAGGACACGCTGGCCGACATCACCGGCCAGGCACCGCGTTTCTTCCGCGCCACCGCCGGCCTGCGCAACCCGTTTCTCGACCCGGTGCTGCACGGCCTGGGCCTCACGCTCGCCACCTGGACGCGCCGCGCCTACGACACCCGCACCGGCGATCCCGAGCGGGTGCTCCGGCGCCTCTCGCAGCGCCTGGGCCCGGGTGACATCGTGCTCATGCACGACGGCCACTGCGCCCGCACGCCCGCCGGTGAACCTGTCATCCTCGCGGTGCTGCCGTCTTTGCTGCAGACCCTCGCCGAGCGCCAGCTCCAACCCGTCACCCTGAACCAAGCCCTGAACCCATGAGCCGCCAATCCGTCCAGATGCTGGTCAACGAAGCCAGCCAGACCTTCCTGCCCAGCGGGCGCTTCGCCTACCACTACGCGCGCGGCAAGCTCGGTTACGACAGCATCTTTCACGAGGTGCTGCGCCGGGGACTGCTGCCCGAAGGCGGCCACTACCTCGACCTGGGCTGCGGCCAGGGCAGCCTGTTCGCCTGGCTGCTGGCCGCGGGCCGGCTGCACGCACAAGGCCATTGGCCGGCCGGCTGGGCGCCGCCGCCGGAGCCGAAGAAGCTGCGCGGCATCGAGCTCATGCAGCGCGACGTGGACCGCGCCGCGCGCGCCTTCGGGCCGCAGCACCCGGTGGTGCGGGTGGAGCAGGGCGACATGAACGCGGTCGATTTCGGCCGGCCCGACGCCATCCTCATCCTGGACGCGCTGCACTACTTCAGCCACGAACAGCAGCGCGAGGTGCTCGCGCGCATCCGCCAGGCCCTGCCGCCCGGCGGTGTCTTCCTCACCCGCATCGGCGACGCCGGGGCGGGCCTGACCTACCGCATCTGCAACGGCGTGGACCGCCTCGTCACCTACACGCGCGGGCACCGCCTGCCGCGCCTGTACTGCCGCACCCTGCAGGACTGGGTGGCCGAGCTGCAGCACCTGGGCTTCGTGGTTGAGACCGAGCCCATGAGCGGGCGCAAGCCCTTTGCCAACGTGATGCTGGTCTGCCGGGTACCGCACTGAGCGCGGGCCGCTTCTCTGCGACCATCTGAGACAATGCCCGACCCCGTTTTCAGCTCCTGCCCGTGAAGCCCCTGCTGCTGTCCGCCTACACCGCCACCACCTGCCTGGGGGTGGGAATCGATGCCCACCGCCAGGCCGTGCGCGAAGGCCGCAGCGGGCTGCGCCCTTGCGCTTTCGAGACCGTGAAGCTGCCGACCTGGGTGGGTGAAATCGACGGCGTGGACGCGCTGGCCATGCCCGCCGCGCTGGCCGCCTACGACTGCCGCAACCACCGCCTGGCCCTGCTGGCGCTGCGCGCCGACGGCTTCGAGGACCGCGTGCGCGCCGCCGTGGCGAAACACGGGGCCCACCGGGTCGGGGTCTTCATGGGCACCAGCACCTCGGGCATCCTGGAAACCGAACTCGCCTACCGCCAGCGCGACCCCGCCAGCGGCGCGCTGCCCGCAGCGTTCAGCTACGGCACCACGCACAACCCCTATGCGCTCAGCGAGTTCCTGCGCGAGCACCTGGGCATCACCGGCATGGCCGCCACGATCTCCACCGCGTGCTCATCCAGCGCCAAGGTGTTCGCCGCCGCCGCGCGCCAGATCGAGCTGGGCACGATCGATGCGGCCCTGGTCGGGGGCGTGGACTCGCTGTGCCTGACCACACTGTACGGCTTCGCCTCGCTCGAACTCACTTCCGAAGAGCCTTGCCGTCCCTACGACGCGGGGCGCGACGGCATCTCGATCGGTGAAGGCGCCGCCTACGCGCTGCTGGAGCGCGGCGCCGGGAACCCCGATGCCCAGGCCGTGTGGCTGCTCGGTTCGGGCGAGTCCAGCGACGCGCACCACATGTCGGCGCCGCACCCCGAAGGCCTGGGCGCGAAGCTGGCCATGGAAGCCGCGCTGCGGTCCTCGTCCTTGAACGCGCAAGACATTGACTACATCAACCTGCACGGCACGGCCACGCCGGCCAACGACAGCGCCGAAGGCAAGGCCGTGGCCGCCCTGTTCGGCGACCGCGTGCCGTGTTCGTCCACCAAGGGGGCGACCGGCCACACCCTGGGCGCGGCCGGCGCGGTGGAGGCCGTGCTCTGCGCGCTCGCCCTGGTGGACGGCTTCGTGCCTGGCAGCCCGGGCTCGCGCGCGCTCGACCCCACCATCCCGCTGCAATACCGGTTGCAGGGCGCACCAGCCGCACTGCGCCATGCGCTCACCAACTCCTTCGGGTTTGGCGGCAGCAACTGCAGCCTGGTGTTCGGAAAGGCCGCACCATGAACGCGCCGCTGACCGCCTGGATCACCGGCATTGGCCTGATCGCCCCCGGCCTGCCCGACTGGCCGAGCGCGCGCGCCGTGTTGCGCGGTGAACAGGCCTGGACGTCCGCGCCCTCGGTGCTGCCCACGCCCAGCGTGTTGCCGCCGGCCGAGCGCCGCCGCGCCAGCCGCGTGATCAAGCTCGCGCTGGGCATCGGCCTGGAGGCCGCCACCGGTGCCGACGTGTCCACCCTGGCCACGGTGTTCAGCGCCTCGGGCTCGGACGGCCACAACTGCCACGCGCTGTGCGAGCAGCTCGCCACCGACGACCGCCACATCTCGCCCACGCGCTTCCACAACTCGGTGCACAACGCGCCCGCCGGTTACTGGGGCATCGCCACCAAGTCGATGGCCCCGTGCCAGGTGCTGTGCGCCTACGACGGCAGCTTCGGCGCCGGGCTGATCGATGCGCTGGGCCAGGTGGTGCTGGACCGGCAGGCCACGCTGCTGCTGGCCTACGACAGCGAGTACCCCGAGCCCTTGTTGGCCAAGCGGCCCGTGCCCGACTGCGCCGGTGTGGCCCTGAGGCTCGAAGCCGAGCCCTCGCCGCAGGCGCTGGCGCGCATCAGCGTGCAGACCACCGAGGAGCCTGCGCGCCCGATGGACCAGGCCGCGCTGGAACCCTTGCGCGCGGCCATCCCCGCGTTGCGCTCGCTGCCGCTGCTGGAGCGCCTCGCACACGCCCGCAGCGGCGAGGTGTGCATCGACTATCTGCCCGGGCTGCAGCTCGCGGTGCGGATCGAGCCCGCATGAGCCCGGCCACGCTGGACCGCGCGGGCATCGCCGCTCGCATCCCGCACCAGGGCGACATGTGCCTGCTCGAGGCCGTCGCCGAGTGGTCGGCCGAGCACGTGGTCTGCCGCGCCGTCGGCCACACCGACCCCGCGCACCCGCTGCGCGCGCACGGCCGCCTGGGCGCGGCCAACGGCATCGAGTACGCGGCCCAGGCCATGGCGGTGCACGGCGCACTGGTGGCCGGCACCGAGGCTGCGCCGCACCAGGGCTATCTCACCAGCGTGCGCGGCGTCAGCCTGCACGCCGAGCGGCTGGACGACCTGCCGGGCCCGCTGGACGTGCGCGCCGAACGCCTCTCGGGCGACGCCTCCAACGTGCTTTACCGTTTCTCCGTGAGCCACGCTGGCCGCTGTCTGCTCGAAGGGCGCGCGGCCGTGGTGCTCGACGCCGACACCCTCTGAACCCGAAGGACCCGCCGCCATGAAACGAGCTCTTGTCACCGGTGGCAGCGGCGGCATCGGTGCCGCGATCTGCCAGCGCCTGGCCGCCGACGGCCACCACGTTCTCGTGCACGCCAACCGCCAGCTCGACAAGGCCCAGGCCATCGCGCAGGCCATCCGCGAGAGCGGCGGCAGCGCCGAGGCCGTGGCCTTCGACGTGACCGACCGCGCCGCCACCGCCGCCGCGCTTGCGGCCCTCACCGAGGCCGGTGCGGTGCAGATCCTGGTGAACAACGCCGGCATCCACGACGACGCCGTGTTCCCCGGCATGAGCGGCGAGCAGTGGGACCGCGTGCTCGACGTCTCGCTCAACGGCTTCTACAACGTGACGCAGCCGCTCACCATGCCCATGATCCGAAAGCGCTGGGGCCGCATCGTCAGCATCTCGTCGATCGCCGGCGTCATGGGCAACCGGGGGCAGGTGAACTACGCGGCGGCCAAAGGCGCGCTGCACGCGGCGAGCAAGTCGCTCGCACTCGAACTCGCCACCCGGGGCATCACCGTCAACGCGGTGGCGCCCGGCATCATCGAGACCGACATGATCGAAGGCGCCTTCGATGCCGAGGCCATCAAGCGCCTGGTGCCCATGCAGCGCGCGGGCCGCCCCGACGAGGTGGCCGAGCTGGTGGCCTTCCTGGCGTCCGACAAGGCGGCCTACGTGAGCGGGCAGGTGCTGTCGATCAACGGCGGCATGTGCTGAGGAGGCGCCAGTGAAAGCCGAAGCCCTTTCCCTGTTGTGCGGATTCGCTCTGGCGCTGCCTGCACAGGCGCAGACCGACACCGCTCCCACGCTGGAGCAGTGCGCCCTCATCGGCGCCGCGACGGACCGCCTGAGTTGCTACGACACGCTGGCCGGTCGCGCACCGGCGCCTGCCGCGCCGGCATCGCAACAGCCGCCACCGGGCGAAGCGGCCGCGGAGGCCCCGGTCCCCTCGCTGCTCACGCAGGCGGGCGGGTTGCTCCCCCCGGCGTCCGCGCCGGCCGCCTCCAGCGGCCTGCTGGCGAAGTTCTGGGAGCTGGACCCGGCCGACAAGCGCGGCGTGTTCAATTTCGTGGGCTTCCACCCCAACTACGTGATGCCGCTGCACATCACCTCGCGCATCAACCGCGCACCGCAGTCGCCCACGCAGGCGGCCGTGCTCGCACCCGACGACCGCCGGCAGGAGGCAAAGTTCCAGCTGTCGGTGCGCACCAAGCTCCTGCAGAACGTCGGTTTTCCGGGGGCCGATCTGTGGGGGGCGTTCACGACACAGACGATGTGGCAGGTCTACAACCACGCTGACTCGCGGCCCTTTCGCAACACCGACTACCAGCCCGAGCTGATCTATGTGGTGCCCACCGCACAAGCTTATCGGACCCTGCCGTTCGGCTGGCAATGGCGCTACACCCAATTGGGCCTGGCCCATCAGTCGAACGGGCAGTCCGACCCCCTGTCCAGGAGCTGGAACCGCGTGTATCTGGGGGCCGGATTCGAGCGTGGCCACTGGACCTTCACGGCCAGGCTCAACCAGCGGTTGAAGGAGCGGGAGGAGAACGACAACAACCCCGATCTCCTGGCCTATCGGGGCAAGGCGGAGTTCAACCTCGGCTGGGCCAGCGGCCTGCACACCGCGTCGCTGCAGCACCGCAGCACCCTGCGCGGCGGCAACCGGGGCGCCACCTTCCTGGACTGGACCTACCCCGTGTTCCGCGACCAGCCCAACGGCCTGCGGTGGTATGTGCAGCTGTTCAGCGGTTACGGTGAGACGCTGTCGGACTACAACTTCCGGCAGACCAGCCTGGGCGCGGGGGTGAGCTTCCTGCAGTTCTGACAGGGGTGGTGCGCGCCTGTCGGTGCGGTCTTCGATGGGGTGAACCCATCGAGCCCCCATCGCCACTTTCATCCTTCAGCGATTCTGCTGAGGATGGTGTGCCATGAACCCGTTGCAACGCTTGCCCGCAGTGGGCTTCCCCGTGCCCGTGGAAGCGCGTCGGACCACCGCCGACGTGACCGACGCCTACCTGGATGGTGGGAACTGGCTGGATCTCCTGAAAGAGGTGGCGGCCCCGCAGGACGGCCAGGCCGTCGAGGCGCTCGAAGGGCTGCTCGATCTGGCGCGTTCGAGCGCTTGGGCAGACCTCCAGCTGGCGGCCGAGGACCTGCTCGGACAATTCCGGGGCACTTCATCGGGCTGGGTCGCCGCCAGGTTGGTGCTGTCCCCCACGACCGACGACATCCTCTATGCCTTCGACATGGACCGGAGCGGCGCCGGCGATGCAAAGCCGGGGTGGGAGCGGGCCATCGATCGGTGGGCCGCGCAGGGCGGCCGCGAGGCCTTTGACCGGCTGACCGCGATCCTGGGCTCGCCCCGTCCGCGCCTGTCGGCGGTGGTGAGGAGCGCCCTGATCAAGATGCAGGACAGGGCCGACGCATCGATGCACGCCGACATCAACGGGGTGCTGGGCACCGCCGTGCCGCATCGCCGGGCGGGCCGGCGCACGGAGGCCGACGGCGATTGCCTCATTCACGCCCTGCTGGGCGCCTCGTCCCAGAACGCCTACCGGTGCGAGGCCGGTACCGTTCGGGAGGTGCGTCGGCTGTTGGGCACGTCTCTGGCGAGCCATGATCCCGGAGCGCTGCCCGAACCGATCGCCCAGGTGGTCCAGCGGTTTTACGAGGAGCTCCTGGAGGTGTGCCTCTGCGTGGAAGGCTCGGACCTGCCCAATCGGCCAGCCCTCGAGAGGGTGGTTCTGCAACTGGGTTTGCGCGCCCGCGATCCCGTCCCCTTCGACCATTTGGCGGTCGATGTGCGGAGGGCCGTCCTGAAGGCGTGCGCCGATTTTCTGGCCGAACCGGGCCACTACCTTCCCTGCTCGCTGGTGCCGCTGCTGGCCCAGGTTTCGGGGCAGGCCGTGTCGCTGTATGTGGACGGTCGCGGATGGTTGCACTTTGGCCGGGACGGCCGGCCCTGCGCACCGACGCAGGAGGCCGTGGCCATCCGCTTCCACGCGCACCGGCAGCACTATGAACGCGTGGAGGGGCCCCTGAACGACGCGGTGCCCGGTGAGCCGCCAGCGTGTCGGGTGCCGCGCTTCCCTGTGGAACGCCGACCGCGATCCGTGGAGATGCCGGCGTCTTCGTTCAGCACCCGGACGGGCTCCACCTCCAGCCTTTCCGAGCTTGGTGCCAGGGCGGTGGTGTCCGCACCCAGTCGCCCACGACAGGACGGCCTGGTCGCTCGCTTTTTCAGCTGGGTGGGGGGGCTCTTCCGCTGAAGGGCGTCAGTTTCCGGCGCATTCGGCCGCGCTGCCACCGGTGGCAGCGCGGCGGCTGAGCTTGGGCTCCACAATGGGCACCGTCAGCATCGTGCTGGCCACCGCCATCAGCAACAGCGCGGTGAAGGTCTCGCTGGTGATCACCTGCTTGTCCAGCAGGATGTTGGCGAAGATGATCATGATCAATGCCTTGGTCTGCAGCAGCCAGCCGATCAGGGAGGCCTCGCCCGGCGGCCACCGGAGCACGCGGCCGGCCAGGTGCACGCCGATCAGTTTGCCGCTGACCGAGGCCAGTAGCAGCAGGGCCGCCATGCCGAAGACCGCGGCGCCACCCACCTCCCAGTTGGTGCGCAGGCCGGTGGAGAGGAAGAACACCGGCATGATCACCAGCAGTACGTGGTGGCGCAACTGGTCGAGCTTGTCCTGGTCGAACCACTCGGCATCCATCACCACCCCCGCGAGGAAGGCGCCCACCATGTAGTGCAGGCCGGACCAGTCGGCGCCGAACGCGCAGACCGCGAGCCAGATCAGGGCGACGGCCCAGCGGTCGGCTTCGGCCAGGCGGCGCATCAGGTGGCGGAAGGCCCAGCTCAGCACGACGAAGGCGAGGATGAAGGCGCCCTGTTTGCCCACGCGCTGCCAGTCCATCAGGATCAGGGCGAGCACACCCCAGATGGCGATGTCGTCCACGCTCGCGTAGCGCAGGATGCGCTGGCCCAGCGGCTGGCGCAGCAGTTGCAGTTTTTCCATCAGCAGGATCAGGATGGGCAGCGCGGTGACCGCGCAGGCCATACCCACACCGAGCACGAACTGCCAGGGCCGCGCGGACGCACCCATCCACCCCGGCATGCCCAGCATCACCAGCGCGGCGAGGCTGCCCAGCAGCAGCGGTGCGCCCAGGGCCAGTCCCGCGGTGATGCCGCTTTCGCGCCGGTGCTTCCAGGCCTGGCGCAGATCGAGTTCGATGCCCGCGATCATCACGAACAGCATCACGGCCCACCATGCGATGCCGTTGAGCGACTGGATCACCGCGGGGTTGAAGACGAAGGCGTGGTACTCGGGGAAGGCTTTGCCCAGCACGCCGGGGCCGAGCAGGATGCCGGTGATGATCTGCACGACCACCAGCGGCGCCCAATAGTCGGTGCGGCCCAGGCGCCAGATCAACCAGGGCACGGTGAAGATGATCGCCATGGCGATCAGGAAGATCTCGGTGGTGTTCATGCGGGCCTCAATGGAGGATTCGGCGCCAGATCAGCAGGGGCAGGCGCAGCACGAAGCCGATGAAGAGCCGCGTGTGCATCCAGGTCAGCAGCACGTTGTCGCGCAGGTATTTGAAGTGCGAGACGCCGCCTTCTTCGGGCGAGAAGTAGCGCACCGGGGCGTCGACGTTGACCGGCCGCACACCGGCCCAGCACAGGCGCACCACGGCCTCGGGATCGAAGTCGAAGCGGCGCATGAAGCGCGTGCCGTGCATCACGCGCACCAGCGGCGCGATCGGATAGACGCGAAAGCCGTAGAGCGAGTCGCCGATGCCCATGCCCAGGGTTTCCAGGTTGGCCCAGGCGTTGGAGACCTTGCGGCCGTTCACGCGCAGCGCAGGGGCTTCGGGCCCGAACACCGGCTTGCCCAGCACCATGGTGTCGGGTGCGGCCTGCGAGGCGGCCATGAAGTCGGGGATCAGGGTCTCGGGGTGCTGGCCGTCGGAGTCCATGGTCAGCGCGTGCGTGAAGCCCTGCTGCGCCGCGACCGTGATGCCGTGCAGCACCGCCGAGCCCTTGCCCCGGTTCTCGGGCAGCACCAGCACCCTCAGGCCGGGGTCGCGGGCGGCTTCTTCGGTGAGCCAGTCGGCCGAACCGTCGGTGCTGCCGTCGACCACCACCCACACGGGGGTCCATTGCGCGCGGGCGGCGCGCACCGTGGCCAGCACCTTGCGGCCCGGGTTGTAGCTGGGGATGAGGACCAGGTGGGTGCTGCTGGGTGCGGGCATGGATCAGGCGGCGGCGGAAGAGGAGGTCGCGGGTGGCGATGTGGGGGCGAGCACGGAGCGGAAGTAGTCTTCCAGTTCGTGGGTGAAGGCGCGCGGGTTGTGGGGGGCGTCGAAGCGCCGGCCCAGGCGCACGCGGCAGGTCAGCGGCAGGCTGGGCTTGCGCCACAGCGGCCAGCCCTTGCCCAGGTAGGGGCTGGAGAATTCGACGATCAGGGTCTGCACCGGCACCTCGGCGCGGGCGGCGATCAGCGCGGTGGAGCGCGAGAGCGGGTTGATCGGGTTGGCCGGGTAGCCCCGCGTGCGCGTGCCTTCGGGGAAGATCAGCACCTGCGCGCCCTGCTGCAGTTCGCGGCGGCAGTTCAGCACGGCGGTGAGCAGGTTGTCGTTGCGCACGTAGCGCGCCAGGCGCGCGCCCGCCCCGAGCAGCGGGTTGTCCATGAGGTCGGCCTTCATGAAGCAGACGGCGTTGGGCAGGCGGGACGCGATCAGCACGGCATCGAGCAGCGAAGGGTGGTTGGCCGCAATGACCATGGGCCCCTGGTCGCGCAGGGCGTCGATCTCGGACAGGTCGAAGCGGCAGGCGCACAGCAGGCGAAGGATGCCGACGTAGAGCCGGAAGCCGCGCATGATGGCCTGCCGGCCCAGCCAGCGGCCCAGGGGCCGGGGCAGCACCGGGTACAGGGCCAGTGCGGGTGGCGTCCAGCTCAGGCAGATCAGCGCCAGCGCGCTCAGGCCCACCACCATCGCGAGGTGCTCGTACACGGACCACAGCAGCGAGGCCGGGCGGGTCATGGCCGTGCTCATGGTGGCGCCATGGGGTGGATGGCCTGGCTCTCGATCTCCACCAGCAGGTCGGCGCGGCAGACGTCGGCCTGCACGCACACCAGCGTGGCGCCTTGAAGCAGCGGTTGCAGCGTGCGCATCACGGTGTCTGCGTCGGCCGCATGGCGCACGTAGGCGCGGTGGCTCATGCCCGCGAACGAGAACGGGCGGCCCGAGCGCGCCACGCGGTTGGCCTCCTGGGCCAGGCACTCGATGTTGCGCACCGTCTCCAGGCACTGCGCGGCCACGTCGCCGGCGTGCACCGTGGCATGCCCCACGATGCTGGCCGTGCCCGAGACGAACAGCGCTTCGTCGCCGCGCGGGTAGGCCAGTGCGGCGCGCGAGAAGGTGGGCGCGCGCGGTCCGTACTGCGAGGGGTAGCGCCAGGCACTCACCTGCCGCGGGTTCTCCAGCGGCACCACCGGCGAGGTGCCCGCCAGGAAGGCGACCGAGAGCGGGCCGCTGGCGACGCCGAGGGCGCAGGCCGCCGGCACCTGGCCGCCGGTCTCGCGCTGGGCGTGCACGAAGGCCTCGTAGCGGCCCAGGTTGAACTGGCGGTAGCGCTCCAGGCCGTGCGATTCGCCGTTGATGTCGGCCATGTAATTCCAGACCCGCCACAGGTGGGGCGTGCCCTGTTCGCGCAGCAGCCGGAACAGGCGTTCGTAGGCCAGCCGGCTGGCGCTCTGCAGGGGCGAGCCGCCTTCTTCATCGTCCTCGCGCAGTTCGATCACGCCGTAGAGCAGCTCGGCGTTGCGCCGCCAGTGGATGCCTTCGTCGTGGCCGTGCCGCAGCGGGCCTTCGACGCGCCAGTGCTCGTGCACTGGCGGTGCGCCCACCGGCAGCACGGGCGCGCGCAGCGGCTGGCGGGGCCAGGCCACCGGGGCCAGGCCTTTGAACTCGCCGATCGTGGCGCCGCCCAGGATCTCGCCGTCGGCAGCGGGTGCGTCGAGCGCCCGGTGGAGGATGTGCTGCAGACTCACGGTGTGCGGGCCAGGGCCGCTTCGTCCGCCGGCCGGATGTTGAAGCGGCGTTTGCGCCAGGCGTTGTACGCCCGGCGGGGCTGCGTGAGGTTGGCCACGAGGTACATCGCCTTGAAGATGAACATCGAACGCCCGATGGGCGCGCCGCCGTAGACATCGCCGGCCAGCGTGGAGAGCAGGGCTTCCTTCACGCGGAAGATGTTGCGCGGGCCCATGAAGAAGTCGCGCATGATGGGGTTGGTCACGCGGTAGATGAACCACGAGAAGGCCTTGGGCCCGTGGCGGCTCTGGCGGTCGAAGTGCTTGAGCGCCGCGCGGGCCTTGGCGGGCTGGCGCAGGCAGGTGTCGATGGTCTGGGCGCCCAGTTCGCCACCGTTCATGGCCAGCCACACGCCCGAGGAGAACACCGGGTCGATGAAGGTGTAGGCGTCGCCCAGCATCAGGTAGTTGTCGCCGTGGTTGTGCTGCGCGGCGTAGGAGAAGTTGCCGGTGGCCTCCACCGGCGCCGCGAGATGGGCGTCTTTCAGGCGATCGGCCAGGCCCGCGCAGGTCGCCACGTTGTCCATCAGGAACTGCTCCACGCTGCGGCCCTGGCGCGTTTTCATGTGGTACGGCCAGGTGACCATGCCCACGCTGGTGATGCCGCCCGTGAGCGGGATGAACCAGAACCAGCCGTGGTCGAACCAGAAGATGGTGATGTTGCCCTCGGCCTCGCCGCTGTTGCGGCGCGCGTCGGCGAAGTGGCCGTAGACCGCCGCGCTGTTGTGGTGGGGGTTGCGTTTCTTGATCTTGAAACGGGATGCAAGAAATGTGTCGCGCCCGGAGGCGTCCACCAGGAATTTCGCGTTCCACACGCTGGTGCGCCCGTCGTCGTGTTCGGCGTGCACGCGCACCGTGTGGTCGGGCAGGAACTCCACCGAACGTGCCTTGCAGCCTTCGTGCACGTCCACGCCCTTGCGCGCGGCGTTGCGGAACAGGATCTCGTCGAACTCCGCGCGCTTGACCTGGTAGGCGTAGGGCATGGATTTGTCCCAGGCGTCGGCGAACTCGAAGGTCTGGGTGTGGGCATGGTGCGGCGAGACGAACTCGGCGCCCGGTTTGTGCTGTCCGATGGCCCGGACCTCGTCGGCCACACCCAGGCGCTCCAGCAGCGGCAGGTTGGCGGGCAACAGGGATTCGCCGATGTGAAAGCGCGGGTGGTGCTCCTTCTCCAGCATCACCACGCGGTGGCCTTTGCTGGCGAGCAGGGGCGACACGGTGGACCCGGCCGGCCCGCCACCGATCACGAGAACGTCACAGGTCTGGTGGTCGGCGCCTGGATGGTCTGGATTCATGGCCGGGGTTCTCGGGCAGTGGACAGTCCAAAATTGTACGGTGTCCATCGAAGGTGCTAGCGCGCTGGACGCGCCTGGTTACAAGCGCGAGGGCTGAACTTTTCCGGACCGAGGTTCACACAGTCGGGGTCTCCAACCCACATTGCGCACTTCGATGATCAACAACAACATTTCCGGCTCTTCCGGCTCATATGGAAGCTCCTCCAATCAGGATGAGGTGAACGGTTGGTCGGACCAGCGCTCACAGTCGATGCCCGATTTGGGGCATAAGAAATTCAATGAATCGAAGGCGCCCAATCCTTTCGACAACAGCCAGCTTCCGCTCTACAACTTGAATTTCGGCCCTGGGAAACAGCCCATCACCCCAAATGGGGCGTCTAACGTGTTTATCCATGCCAAGGGCACAGTGACCGCGGTGCAGCCGCCGGGTTTGATTGCCCGCACCCGAACCAGTTGTCTGAGCTTCCTTCAGCGCTGCTTCGGTCGCGCCGCCCGCTGAGGCCTCAGAGTTTCTCGGTCTCTCCCGTGCGCGGCTGCCACTTCATGAGCCGCTTCTCGATGCGGCCCACGGCCGCGTCCAGCGCCAGTGCGAACGCGGTGAGCACCACGATGCCGGCCATCACGGTGTTGATGTCGAAGCTGCCCTCGGCCTGCAGGATCAGGTAGCCCACGCCCTGGCTCGACCCCAGGTACTCGCCCACCACCGCGCCCACGAAGGCCAGGCCCACCGAGGTGTGTAGCGAGCTGAACACCCAGCTCGTGGCGCTGGGCAGGTACACGTGGCGCAACAGCTGGCGCTGGCTGGCGCCCAGCATGCGCGCGTTGGCCAGGATCACCGGGCTGACTTCCTTCACGCCCTGGTAGACGTTGAAGAACACGATGAAGAACACCAGCGTCACGCCCAGCGCCACCTTGCTCGCGATGCCCAGCCCGAACCACACCGCGAAGATGGGCGCGAGGATGATGCGCGGCATGGAGTTCATGGCCTTGATGTAGGGCTCCAGGATGGCCGAGGCCATGGGCGAGAGCGCCAGCCACAGGCCGCCGGCCAGGCCGCCGATGGCGCCGATGGCAAAGGCCAGCACGGTTTCGGTGAGCGTCACGCCCAGGTGCTGGTAGATGTCGGCGTCGCGCACGAACCAGGTCCAGATGCGCTCGGCCACACGCAGCGGTTCGCCGAAGAAGAACGCGGCCTGCCGGTCGTTCTCGAACATGAAGGGCGGCACCAGCCCGGGCGTGGTCATCAGGTACCAGAACACGACGAGCGCCACCAGCAGCGCCCCTTGCCACAGGCGCAGCGTGGACGGCTGCGGTTTGATGTGCTTCCACATGGGTTCAGGCCGCCTTGAGTTGTTGCTGGTAGCCCTTGAGCACCTCCTCGCGCATCACGGCCCAGATGGCGGCGTGCAGCTCGACGAAGCGGGCGGTGGTCTTGATCTCGGCCACGTCGCGCGGGCGCGGGATGTCGATGGCGAACTCGCCGATGGGGTGGCTGGCCGGGCCGGCGCTGAGCACCACCACGCGGTCGCTCATGGCAATCGCTTCATCGAGGTCGTGCGTGATGAAGAGCACCGCCTTCTTCTTCGCGGCCCAGAGATCGAGCACCTCGTTCTCCATCAGCTGGCGGGTCTGGATGTCGAGCGCGGAGAAGGGCTCGTCCATCAGGATGATGTCGGGGTCGAGTACCAGCGTCTGGGCCAGGCTCGCGCGCTTGCGCATGCCACCGCTCATCTGGTGCGGGTAGCGGTCGCCGAAACCGCCCAGGCCCACGCGGCGCAGCCAGTCCTCGGCCTGGGCACGCGCTTCGGCGTCGGCCACACCGCGGAACGACAGGCCCGCCATCACATTGCCCAAGGCGGTGCGCCAGGGCATGAGGCTCTCGGTCTGGAACATGTAGCCCGCGCGCGTGTTGATGCCCTGCAGCGGCTGGCCGAAGACCTGCACGGTGCCGGTGCTGGGCGAGAGCAGGCCGGCCGCGACGTTGAGCAGCGTGCTCTTGCCGCAGCCGGTGGGGCCCACCACGCTCACGAACTCGCCCGCACCCACGGTCAGGGTGACGTTCTGCACCGCCGTGTAGCGCTGGCCGGGGTCGTCCTTGCTGATGAAGGTGCAGGACACGCCCTGCAGGTCGATCGCCGGACTTGTCACGTCAACCTTTCGGGTACTTGGCGTTGGCCTTCTGCACGAAGTTGTTGGTGTAGACCGCGTTCAGGTCGAGCTTGGCCTTGGCCAGTTCGGCGTCCACGCTGGCGAGCGCGCGGAAGGCGGTGTCCGCCCCCTTGGCCGGGAAGCTGCCGTCGGGCGAGAGCGCGCCCTTGGCGGCCATGAAGGCGTCGATGTAGACCGCGCGGTCGCCCAGCAGGTAGCTTTCGGGCACGGCCTTGATGATGTCGCCCGGGCCGGCCGCCTGGATCCACTTGTCGGCGCGCACGATGGCGTTGGTGAGGGCCTGCGTGGTGTTGGGGTTCTTGTCCAGGAAGGGCTGGGGCGCGTACAGGCAGGCCGCCGGCATGGGGCCGCCGAACACCTTGGCGGACTCGGCGACGATGCGCGTGTCCGAGATGATCTTCAGGTCGCCCGAGCGCTGCAGCAGGGTGATGACGGGGTCGAGGTTGCTGATGGCGTCGATCTGGCCCGCGCGCATGGCCGCCACGGCGCCGTTGCCCGCGCCCACGCCGACGATGCTCACGTCGCTGGGCTTCAGGCCGGCCTTGGCGAGCACGAAGTTGACCATCACGTTGGTCGAGCTGCCCGGCGCGGTCACGCCGATCTTCTTGCCCTTGAGGTCGGTGATGGCCTTGAAGCCGCCCATGGTCTTGGGGTTGACGCCCAGCACGATCTGCGGCGCCAGGCCCTGCAGCGCGAAGGCGCGCATGGGCTGGCCCTTGAACTGCATGTTGACGGTGTGCTCGAAGGCGCCAGAGACCACGTCGGCGCTGCCGCCGACCACGGCGGCCAGGGCGCGCGAGCCACCGGCGAAGTCGACGATGGTGACGTCCAGCCCCTCGGCCTTGAAGTAGCCCAGCTGCTCGGCGATGGTCAGCGGCAGGTAATACAGCAGGTTCTTGCCGCCGACCGCGATCGTGACCTTGGGCTTTTCCAGGCCCTGTGCGAACGCGAACGAGGGCAGGGCCGCAGCGGCCAGACCGCCGGCCACGAGGTGTCGTCTTTGCATGGTGTTGTCTCCTTCGTTGAAGGAGGCATGGTAGCCCGGGGCCCGGCCCCGCGCATCCGGGAAATCACGGCAGGGGCAGGCCGTCCACGAAGACCTTGAGCTCGTTGGGCTCGAAGGCGGTCCATTGCTCGTTGCTGGTGAGAGGCGTGGTCACGACCACGGCGGCGCGGTCGCCCGGGTGGTTGAGCTCGGCGAAGTTCACCGTCCAGTCCTGGTCCATGAGGGTGGCCTGGGCGAAGGGGTGCTGGCGCACCAGCCAGTGCAGCTTGGTGCTGCAGTGGGCCCACAGCGCCTCCCCGTTGGAGAGCAGGAAGTTGAAGGTGCCGAACCGGCGCACCTGCGGCACCAGCTCGCGCAGCGTGAGGGTGAGTTCGCGCACGTCGGGCAGGCCGGCATGCGACTTGGCGAGCTCCTGCATCAGCCAGCAGAAGGCGCGCTCGCTGTCGGTGGTGCCGACCGGGCGGAAGTGGCTGTGCAGCGGGGGCGCGTAGTCCTTGAGGTCGCCGTTGTGGGCGAACACCCATTGGCGGCCCCAGAGTTCGCGCACGAAGGGGTGGGCGTTTTCCAGTGCGACGGCACCGATGGTGGCCTTGCGCACGTGGGCGATGATGTTGCGGCTTTTGAGCGGGTACTGCTGCAGGAAGGCCGCCATCGGCGAGTCGGACGCGCTCTGGTGGTCCACGAACAGCCGCAGGCCCTTGCCCTCGAAGAAGGCGATGCCCCAGCCGTCGGCGTGGTGGTCGGTCTTGCCGCCGCGCTGGCAGAAGCCGGTGAAGCTGAAGGCCGCGTCGGTCGGCGTGGCGCAGTTGAGTCCGAGCAGTTGGCACATGGTGTTTATTGTGACGCCTGGGGCTTGGACGTCGCCTTCAGTCTCAGCGCAGCGGTCAGAGCGAGCGCACAGATGGCCGCGAGCATCAGAAAAGTTTCCTCGAACGCCGCCACGCGCGCCGGTGTGGCGACGCCGCCAGCGGCGAGCTGCGCGCCGTGCGCGGCCAGGCGCCATTCGAGCACGATGCCGCACAGGCTCACGCCGGCCGATCCGCCGAGCATGCGCAGGAAGCTGATCACGCTGGCGCCCTGCGCGATGTCCGCCCGGTCCAGGTCGCGCATGGCGCCGATGTTGAGCGAAGGCAGGATGAAGCCCAGGCCGATGCGGCCCACGACGGCCCAGGTCACCAGCAGCGGGATGATCTGCGCCGGCCGGCCGGGGTCGATGGTGACCATGAGGGCGAACGACGCGCTCAGCAGCAGCAGGCCGATGCTCACCAGCCGGCGCGTGGGCTGCCGGTCGGCCAGGCGCCCGACCCCCGCGATGACCACCGCCAGCACCAGCCCGGCCGGCAGCAGGATGGTGCCCACGTGGGAAGCCGAGAGGCCCAGGCCGCTCTGCATGTAGACCGGCAGCAGGTAGGTGGAGCCGAACAGGGCGATGCCATAGATGAAGGCCACGATGCTGCCCATGGTGAACAGCCGGTTCTTGAACAGCGAGAGGTTCATGAGCGGGTCCACGCCCTGGTCCGGGTGGAGCCGCCGGTTCTGCAGGGTGCGGCGCTCCAGCGCCACGAAGGCCACCAGGGCCAGCACGGCCCCCCCCAGCAGCGCGCCGGCCGCGGCGGCGGTGCCGCCGTGCAGTTCGACCAGCCCGTTGAGCAGGCACAGGGTGCCCGCGGTGGCGAGCAGCAGGCCGCGCCAGTCCAGTCCGCTGCCCTGCGGATTGGCGGCGGAACCGCCCGGCGACGAGGTGGGCACGAAGCGGTGGGCCAGCCAGAACGAGACCAGGCAGAACGGCACCACCATGAAGAAGATCGAACGCCAGCCGAAGCCGTCCACCAGCAGCCCGCCGATGCTGGGCCCCACGGCGGGTGCCAGCACCACGCCCATGCCGAAGATGCCGCTGGCCCGGCCCTGCTCGTTGGGCGCGAAGGCGCGCAGGATGATGATGGCCGGGATGGTCTGCACCACGCCCGCGGCCAGGCCTTCGGCCACGCGCGCGGCCAGCACCAGGGGGTAGGTGCTGGCGAAGCCGCCGGCCAGGCCGCCGGCCATCAGCAGCCACATGCAGCCGACGTAGGTGCGGCGGTAGCCGTAGCGCGCCAGCATCCAGGGGGTGGTGAGCATGGAGACCGTCATCGCCACCATGAAGCCCGAGGTGACCCACTGCGCGCGTTCCTGGCCGAGCGCGAAGTGGTGGCTCATGTCGGGGATCGCCACATTGATGATGGTCGAGGACATGATGGCCGCCATGGTGCCCACCATCACCGAGAGCAGGAGCAGCCAGCGGTAGCGTTCGCCGTACCGTTCGCGCAGGGCCGGCAGGGAATGGGGGTGGGGAGCGGTCATGGCAGGGATGTCGTGGCGACGGCCAAGCTTAGCGCCTTTGCCGGCCGGACCGTGAATGCGCCGTGTCATCGGGCCCCGCAGGGGGTCGGGTATATTGCCCCAGGTCCTTTCCTGCCCGCTCTCACTCCCTCCATGCCTCCTGTCCCGAACGCTTCACTGATCATTCGCGGCCTGTTGCTGCTGATCGTGGCGGCCGGTGTCTATTTCTTCCGCGGCTTTCTGGTGCCGGTGCTGGCCGCGCTCATCATCGGCTTTGCCAGCTGGCCGCTGTACCGCCGGGGCGTGCGCGCCTGCGGCGGGCGCACCGCGCTGGCGGCCAGCCTGGCCCTGGTGATCGTGATCGGGGTGCTGGTGGTGCCGCTGACCCTGGCCCTGCACTACGCCCTGAAGGAGGCCGGTGGGCTGGTGGCCTGGCTGCTGGACGTGAACCGCTACGGGGCGCCGCCGCCGCAATGGATCGAGGCGCTGCCCTGGGTGGGCGAGACCCTCGCCACCTACTGGCGCGAACACCTGGGCGAGCCGCACGCCCTGGGCGACTGGATCCAGATCCTCAGCGGCCAGCACATCGGCAACATCTACCGCATGGTGCTCAGCGCCACGGGCGATGCCGTCAACCTCGCGCTGACGGTGCTGTTCATGCTGATCACGCTGTTCTTCGTCTACAAGGACGGCGCGCGCATCGCCGACCAGCTCGACACGATTGGCGAGCGCATCCTGCCGCTGCAGTGGCAGCGCTTCTCGCGCGTGGTGCCGGCCACGGTCAGCGCCACCGTCACCGGCCTGGGCCTGATCGCCATCGGCGAAGGGGTGGTGCTGGGCGTGGCCTACTGGGTCGCGGGGGTGCCCTCGCCGGTGCTGCTGGGCGTGGCCACCGGTTTCATGGCGCTGATCCCCGGGGGCGCGCCGCTCTCGTTCAGCCTGGTCTCGCTCTACCTCGTGGGCTCGGGGCACCTGTGGGCCGGCGTGGGCCTGTTCGCCTGGGGCTCGATCGAACTCTTCATCGTGGACAAGACCTTGCGCCCGCGCCTCGTGGGCGGGCCGGTGAAGCTGCCTTTCCTGCCGACCTTCTTCGGTCTGGTGGGTGGCGTGAAGACCATGGGCCTGGTCGGCCTGTTCGTGGGGCCGGTGCTGATGGCGCTGCTGGTGGCCATCTGGCGCGAGTGGCTGCATGGCATGAGCGCGCAGCCACCGCGCGAGCCGCCCCCGCCGTGAGGCGTCACCTCGGGTAAACCCTGGCGGTTGAGTCCGGTGGGTGAAAGCGGTCTGAAAGTGCGGCCTTCCTACACTGTGGGCCCGGGCACCCGACGAGGACCTATGCGAATTCTGCTGGCCGAAGACGAAACCGATCTGGCGACCTGGCTCGTCAAGGCCCTGGGCCAGAACGACTTTCAGGTGGACTGGGTCAACGACGGGCGCATGGTGCGCCGAAGCCTCAAGGCCACGCGCTACGACGCACTCATTCTCGATCTGGGCCTGCCCCATCGGGATGGGCACGATGTGCTCAGCGAGCTGCGCGAGGCAGACCAGCGCCTGCCCGTGCTGATCCTGACCGCGCGCGATTCGCTGCGCGAGCGGGTGGATTGCCTGCACGCCGGCGCGGACGATTTTCTCGCCAAGCCCTTCGACGTGGCCGAACTCGAAGCCCGGCTGACGGCGCTGATCCGCCGTTCCCGCGGTCAGGATCATCCGCGCTTTGCGTGCGGCCCCCTGAGCTACGACGTCGCCTCCAAACAGTTTCGCCTCCAGCACGAGGTGCTGAGCCTCACGCCGCGGGAGCACGCGGTGCTGCGCGCGCTCATCCAGCATCCGGGCGAACCGCTGTCCAAGCGGGAGTTGCTGGAGCGGGTGTTCTCCGACGAACAGGACGTGCACCCCGAAGCGATCGAAGTCCTGATCCACCGCATCCGCAAGCGGCTCGAGAACACCGCGGTGCGCGTGACGACCTTGCGCGGCCTGGGCTATCTGCTGGAGCTGGCGCCATGAAACGGCCGGGATGGCCGCTGGTGAGCATCCGCCGCCTGCTGCTGATCCTGCTCCTGCCCGGCATGCTCGCGGTGGGCGCGGCAGAGTTGTGGCTGTCCTGGCGCACGGTCAACGACGCGGCCGATGCCGCGTACGACCGCTCGCTGCTGGGTGCGGTCAAGTCGATCGACTCCAGCATCTCCACCGCCAGCGGCGGACTGGGCGTGGAGTTGCCCTACCGGATGCTTGAGTTCTTCGAGCTGACGGCACAGGGCCAGGTGTTCTACCGCGTGGCCACCGAAGATGGCCTGGTCGAAATCGGCAGCCCGGATCTGCCTTTGCCGCCGCGGCCGCTGGAGACCGGCCGCCCTCAGTTCCACGAGGGAGCGTACTTCGGCCAGGCGGTGCGCGTGGGCAGCTATGCGCGCGAGCTGAGCGAGCCGCTGGCTGGGAAGGCGGGGCCGCAGCGCATCGTGATCCAGGTGGCCGAGACCCTGGACGCGCGCAACGATTTCCGGCGCGGGCTGCTGCTGCGCACCGTGGCGCGCGATCTGCTGCTCATGCTGCTGGCCACGGGCCTGCTCATCGCCTCGATCACCTGGGCCATGCGGCCCCTCGCGCGATTCCGCCAGGAGGTCGAAGGCCGACCACCCGAGGACCTGACGCCGATGGCCACCGACCGGGTGCCGGCCGAGGTGCTGCCGCTGGTGCACGCCATCAACCACCACATCGAGCGCAATCGCGAGCAGGGCGAGGCGAGGCGCCGCTTCGTGGACGACGCCTCGCACCAACTGCGCACGCCGCTGGCCACCCTGGCTACCCAGGTGGCCTATGCCCAGCGCGAGAACGATCCACGGGGCCAGCGCGAGGCGCTGGAGTCCATCCGCCAGCAGCTGGAGCAGACCATCCAGCAGACCAACCAGCTGCTGGCCATGGCGCGCGCCGACGGCGCGCCGCTGGTTTTCCAGTCGTTGGATGTGGTGCGGCTGGCCGAGTCCGCGACGCGCCAGGCCTGGGCCGCCGCGCGCGAGCAGTCGGTGGACCTGGGGTTCGACGGCCCGGACCAGGCGATTCCTTTGCGCGGCGACCCCGACCTGATCGGCGAAGCCCTGTCCAACCTGCTGGTCAACGCGATCCGCCACGGCGGCGCGGGTTGCCGCGCGACGCTGTCCGTGCGGGCACTGCCGGCCTCGAACGAGGCGCCGGCGCAGGTGCGCCTGCGCGTGGTGGACGACGGCCCCGGCCTCTCGCCCGAGGACCTTGCACGCGCCGGCGAGCGCTTTTTTCGAGGCCGCGGCACCGAGGTGCCCGGGTCCGGCCTGGGGCTCGCTTTCGTGCGCACCGTGGCGCACCGCCATGGTGGCCACATGGTGGTGTCGCAAGGACCTGGCGGGCGAGGCCTGCAGGTCGACATGCACCTTCCTCTGACGCCGACGTGACCCCGGGTTTACCCGCTGGTTTGCGCGCCCGCGCTGAAAGCGGCCTGAAAGTGCCCGGTTTCTACATTGGGCACCGGCATCGAGTGATGTCCCTTGTTGAATCCCCAGTTCGAGGAGACGAATCGTGAACATTTCCAGGCAACTCATCGTGGCCGCCCTGTCGGCCTGCGCCCTGACCGCGTGGGCCAACCCGCTGTCCAAGACGGAGTGCATCGCACCGGCCAAGCCCGGCGGCGGCTTCGATCTGACCTGCAAGCTGGCCCAGAGTGCGCTGCAGGACGGCAAGATCATCACCGACCCCATGCGCGTGACCTACATGCCGGGCGGCATTGGCGCGGTGGCCTACAACACCATCGTGGCGCAGCGCCCTGACGCGGCCAGCACGATCGTGGCCTTCTCGGGCGGGTCTCTGCTGAACCTCGCGCAGGGCAAGTTCGGCCGCTACACCGAGAACGACGTGCGCTGGGTGGCGGCCGTCGGTACCGATTACGGCGCGGTCGTGGTGGCCGAGAACTCCCCGTTCAAATCGCTCAAGGAAGTGATGGCCGCGATCAAGGCCGACCCCACGAAAGTGGTGCTGGGCGCGGGCGGCACGGTGGGCAGCCAGGACTGGATGAAGGCCGCGCTGACCGCGCGCGCCGGTGGCGTCAATCCCAAAACCATGCGCTACGTCGCTTTCGAGGGCGGCGGTGAAGCGCTCACGGCCTTGCAGGGCGGTCACATCCACGTGTTCACCGGCGACGCCGCCGAAGCCCTGCAGCAGCGCAAGGCCGGCGCCAAGATTCGCATCCTCGCGGTGATGCACGACAAGCGCCTGCCCGGTGAGCTGGCCAACGTGCCGACCGCGACCGAAGAGGGTTTCGCGGTCGAGTGGCCGATCGTGCGCGGTTTCTACGTCGGCCCCAAGGTGAGCGACGCCGACTACCAGGCCTGGGCCGATGCGTTCGCGAAGGTGCTCGCCACGCCGGGTTACCAGAAGCTGCGCGACGAGCGCGGCCTGTTCCCGCTGGCCATCACCGGTGCGCCGCTCGATGCCTACGTGAAGAAGCAGGTGGACGGCTACCGCAAGCTCGCCGAAGAGTTCGGCCTCTCGACCAAGCCGGCGAACTGACATGAGCGACCGGGTACTTGGCGCGGTGTGCGTCGGCACGGCCGCGGCGATGGCGTGGGCCTCGCAAGGTTACGTGGCCGCCTATTCGTACGAGCCACTGGGGCCGCGCGCCTTTCCGCTGCTGCTGGCGGTGGGTCTGGGCCTGAGCGGCCTGTGGCTGGTGCTGCGGCCCTCGGTGGGGGTCGAGGCCTTCAAGGGCGTTCCCTGGAAGGGCACGGCGCTCTGCATGGGCGCGATCCTGCTGTACGCGCTGCTGTTCCAGCTGCTCGGCTTCGCGCTCGCCACCATGCTCATGGCCCTGCCCGTGGGCATGGCCTTCGGCGGCAGCTGGAAACAGGCGCTGGCCGGCGGGCTGGTGCTGGGCGTGGGCTTTCACTTCGTGTTCGACAAGCTGCTGGATGTGACCATGCCCGCGGGCGTGCTGTCTTTCCTGCTGGGAGGGTATTGAGATGGAAACGCTGCGGCACCTGCTCGACGGTTTCGGCGTCGCCTTCAGCCCGGTCAACCTGCTGATCGCCGCGATCGGCTCCTTCATCGGCACCGTGGTCGGCCTGCTGCCGGGCCTGGGTCCCATCAACGGCGTGGCCATCCTCATGCCGCTGGCCTTCGCCATGAAGCTGCCGCCCGAGGCCTCGCTGATCCTGCTCGCGGCGGTCTACATCGGCTGCGAGTACGGTGGGCGCATTTCCTCCATCCTGCTCAACGTGCCAGGCGACGCGGGCGCGATCATGACCGCGCTCGACGGCTATCCCATGGCGCGCAAGGGCCAGGCGGGTGTGGCGCTGTCGATCTCGGCCTGGAGTTCCTTTGTGGGTTCGCTGGTGGCCACCGTGGGCATCGTGCTGTTCGCACCGCTGCTGGCCGAATGGGCGCTGTCCTTCGGCCCGGCCGAGTACTTCGCCCTCATGTGCTTCGCGTTCGCCTGCATCGCAGGCCTGATGGGGGACGCGCCCGTGAAGGCCGGCCTCGCCGCGCTGATCGGCCTGTCCATGTCCTGCGTGGGCCTGGACTCCAACTCGGGCGTCTACCGGTTCACGGGCGGCGACGTTCACCTGTCCGACGGCATCCAGTTCGTGGTGGTCGTGATCGGTGTGTTCTCCATCAGCGAGATCCTGCTGATGCTGCAGGAGCACCACAGCAGCGCGGGCCTGGTGACGCAGACGGGCCGCATGATGTTCAACCTGCGCGAGATGGCCCACACCTGGTGGAGCACGCTGCGCGCCAGCGTGGTGGGCTTCGGGGTCGGCGTGCTGCCCGGCGCGGGCGCCACGGTGGCGAGCGCCATGACCTACGCCATGGAAAAGCGCCTGATCGACAAGGAAGGCACCTTTGGCACGGGCGACATCCGGGGCGTGGCCGTGCCCGAGGCGGCGAACAACTCGGCCGCTACCGGCTCCTTCGTGCCCATGCTCACGCTGGGCGTGCCGGGGTCGGGCACCACGGCGGTGATGATGGGCGCGCTCGCGCTGTACAACATCACACCGGGCCCGGCGCTGTTCAGCCAGCAGCCCGACCTGGTGTGGGGCCTGATCGCCTCGATGTTCCTGGCCAACATCATCCTGCTGGTGCTCAACATCCCGATGGTGGGCCTGTTCACCGAGATCCTCAACGTGCCCAACTGGGCGCTGGTGCCCGGCATCCTCGCGGTGTCCAGCGTCGGGGTGTACGCGGTGCATGCGACCACCTTCGACCTGCTGCTGATGGTGGCGCTGGGCGTTGCGGCCTACCTGCTGCGCAAGCAGGGTGTGCCCATGGCGCCGCTGATTCTGGGTTTCGTGCTTGGCCCGTTGATGGAGCAGAACCTGCGCCGTGCGCTGTCGATCAGCAACGGTGATGTCCACATCCTCGTGGGCAGCCCGATCGCGATCGGCCTGTGGACCACGGCCGCGCTCACGCTGATCGTGCCTTTCGCCCTGCGGTGGAAGGCGGGGCGGTCCGGCGCGATGGCCACGACCACGCCATAGATCTTCCCCATGTCGCACAGGAAGACCCTTCGCGCCTTGGCGCTCCAACGCCGAGGGGTGATCGTTCCCGGCGCTTTCAACGCGCTGTCGGCGCGCATCGTCGAGCAACTGGCGTTTCCCGCCGTGTACCTCACGGGCGCGGGCCTGAGCAACATGTCGCTCGGCCTGCCCGACCTGGGTTTCATCGGTCTCGCCGAGGTGGCCGAGCACACCACGCGCATCCGCGACGCGGTGGATTTGCCGCTGATCGTGGACGCCGACACGGGCTTCGGCAACGCCTTGAATGTGCGGCACACGGTGCGTGTGCTCGAACGCGCGGGCGCCGACGCGATCCAGATCGAAGACCAGGTGGCGCCCAAGCGTTGCGGCCATTTCGTGGGCAAGGCGGTGATCGCGATCGACGAGGCGGTGGGCAAGATCCAGGCGGCTGTCGACGCGCGCCGGGATGCGGACCTGATGATCGTGGCGCGCACCGATGCGGCCGCTTCGCTGGGCTTCGATGCCGCCGTCGAGCGCGCGCAGCGCTTCGCGGAGGCCGGTGCCGACCTTCTGTTCGTGGAGGCCCTGACCCGCAGCGAGGACATGCAGCGCCTGCCCACCTTGCTCGACAAGCCCCTGCTCATGAACATGGTCATCGGTGGCAAGACCCCGCTGGTTCCGGCGCCGCAATTGGCCGCGTGGGGCTACAGCTTTGTGCTGTACGCGAACGCCGCGCTGCAGGGCGCCAGCCGGGGCATGCAACGGGCCCTGCTCGCGCTGCGCGAAAACGGTGGCTTGAACGAAGACCCGGCGCTGGTGACGCCTTTCGAGGAGCGGCAGCGCCTGGTGGACAAGGCCGGCTGGGATGCGCTGGAAGCCCGTTATGCGGGAGGCGTCTCCCGCTGAGCCTGGCGCAGGGCCTCGGCCACGCAGGCCGCGCAGATGCAGGCCTGCCCGCGCGCGGCGTCGGGGATGCGCTTGAAGAGTTCGGGGCTGAAGGTCGCGCCCACGCACCAGCAGGGCGGCTGGGCTTCACCGGTCTCGCGTTCGATTTCCATGGCGCAGCGGTTGTCGCCGCCGCAGAGCGGGCAGCGGCCCGGGTCGGGCAGATCGTGGGGCTGGGACATCGGCGCAGTGTATGACGCCTCAGCGACATGCGCAGCGCCCGGGCTCACTACCATGAACCGCATGAACGACGACGCCCTCACCCCTCCTTCCGAAGGCCGCATCCACACCGAAGTGCAAGGCCCCGTGCTGCAGATCGCGATCGACCGCGCGGCCAAGCGCAATGGGTTCACACCTGCCATGCTGCAGGCGCTGGCCGAGGCCTACACCCGGCTCGACGACGACCCCGCTCTGCGCGTGGGCGTGTTGTGCGCGGTCGGCGACCACTTCACCGCCGGCCTGGACCTGCCCAGCTTCGCGCCGCTGATGCAGCGCGGCGAACGCGCCATCGCCGAGGGCCTGGTGGACCCGCTCAACCTGGGCCGCCCGGGCCTGCGGCGGCGCACCAAGCCGATGGTGGTGGCGGTCAAGGGCATCACCTACACGCTGGGCATCGAGCTCATGCTGGCGGCCGACATCGTGGTGGCGGCCGACGACTGCCGCTTCTCGCAGCTGGAGGTGCAGCGCGGCATCATGGCCACGGGCGGTGCCACGCTGCGCATGGCCGAGCGCGCCGGCCTGGGCAACGCCTTGCTGCACCTGCTGACCGCCGACGTGTTCGACAGCGCCGAAGCGTTGCGGCTGCACTTCGTGCAGCGCGTGGTGCCCGCCGGCAGCGAGCTCGACGAGGCCTTGCGCATCGCGCAGGCGATCGCCCAGCAGGCGCCGCTGGCGGTGGTGGCCACGCGGCTCAACGCGCTCAAGGCGGTGGAAGAAGGGCCGATGGCGGCAGCCGACGGGTTCGAGGCCACGCAGCAGCGCCTGGCCAACAGCGAAGACGCGCGCGAGGGCGTGCACTCCTTTCAGGCCAAGCGCGCCGCGCGATTCACCGGGCGCTGAGCGTCGTCCCGGCCAGCGCCGGCTCGCGCCGGCGACCGATGCGGCCCAGCGGCTGTTCCACCCCGTGATGGAACAGCGCACCGGCCACGTTGCAGGCCAGCCAGGCCAGCAGCACGCCGACGGTCTGCACGGTCTCGTCGGCGCTGCCATAGCGCGTGAACAGCGCATTGACCACCAGCGCGATGGGGAAGTTGAGCAGGAACACCGAGTACGAGATGCGGCTCAGGTAGGCCACCACGCGGCTGCGCGGCCAGGTGAAGAGCCAGCCCTGGCGCTGCGAACAGGCCAGCGCCAGGCACACGGCCAGCGCCAGCGCGATGCGCTCGCGAAAGTCGATCGCCAGGGCCAGCAGCGTCAGCGCGACCAGGGCGCCCAGCAGCCAGCGGCCGCTGCGCCAGGCGTCGTCGCTGTGGGTGGCCCACCAGGTGAGCGCACCCAGGCCGTAGGCGCCGAAGAAGTACAGCGCCCAGCTGTCCCAGTCGCTGTCGCGGTTGAAGTGCAGCAGCGAGGCCGCCACCACGACCACCACCAGCGCCTGCGCCCAGGCGCCCACCGCCGACCGGCGGCGCGCAAGCCACAACAGGCCCAGCAGCAGCGCGTAGAGCTGGAAGTCGATCGCCACGTACCAGACGCCGGCGGAGAGCGAGTCCACGTCCAGCAGGGTGTGCAGCAGCAGCGCGTGCGAGATGAACTGCCACAGCCCGGGCGGCGCGGAAATCGAGTCATGTGCCATCCACAGGCGCGCCAGCTCGGTGCACAGCATGGCCACCAGCAGCGAGGCGATGTAGGGCAGGGCGGTGCGCACGTAACGCTGGCCGAGCTGGCCCAGGGGCGAGGGCGCGCGCAGCACGCCGCCGGGCGCCAGGCTGCGCGCCGCGAGAAAGCCCGCGACCACCAGGAAAACCTGCACCGCCATGCGCGCGTCCTGGCTGAACCAGGTCACGAGTTCGGGCGCCAGCCGGTGCGTCCAGTCCGACATCGGGCCATAGAACGCGAGGTGGTGCAGCACGATCAGCTGCGAACCCACGGCCTTGAGCAGGTCGATGAACATCAGGCGACCGGTGTCCATGCTGTCAGCGGCCTTCATAGCGCCGCCACGCCGCCGTCGCTGCGCGGATCGGCCGCGCCCTCGATCACGCCGTCGGGGTGGCGCACCAGGGCGCCTGCGTGGCCCATGGTGTCGCTGAAAGCCTCGGGCAGTTCCTCGATCACGTGGCCGGCGTTGCGCAGGGCCTGCACCAGCGCCGGGTCGAACCGGTTCTCCAGCTTGAGGGTGGTGCTTTTGTCGCCCCAGGTGCGGCCCAGCAGCCAGCGCGGTGCGCTCACTGCCTGCTGCAGCGGCTGGCCAAAGCGCGCGTAGCGCGTGAACACGGCGGCCTGGGTCTGCGGCTGGCCTTCGCCGCCCATGGTGCCGTAGGGCATCACGCGGCCGTCGTCGAACACCGCCAGCGAGGGGTTGAGCGTGTGGAAGGGCTGCCGTCCCGGTTCCAGGTGGTTGAGCGCTTGCGGGTCGAGCGAGAAGCTGGTGCCCCGGTTCTGCCAGCAGATGCCGGTGTCCTGCAGCACCGTGCCCGAGCCGAACTCCCAGTACACGCTCTGGATGAAGCTGACCGAGCGGCCCTGGGCGTCGATCGCGCCCATCCAGATGGTGTCGCCGGGCGCGGCCGGGTCGGGCCAGGGCAGGGCCCGGTGCGGGTCGATCTGCGCGGCCAGCGTGTCCAGGGCCGCGGCCTCCAGCAGGCCTTGGGGGTCGGTGGGCACGCGCCCGGGGTCGGTCACGACGCGATCGCGCACGCGGAAGGCCCGTTTGGTGGCTTCGACCAGGCCGTGCAGGTGCTCGAAACCCTCGCCTTCGTTCACGCCCAGGCGATCGAACAGGCCGAGGATCATCAGGGCCGACAGGCCTTGCGTGGGGGGCGGCAGGTTGTAGACGGTGCTGTCTTTCAAACGCACCGCGAGCGGCTTCACCCGCCGGGCCCGGTAGGCCGCGAGGTCGCTGGTGCGCAGCGGGCTGCCCAGGCGCTCGAGCTCGGCGCCGATGCGCTGGCCCAGTTCACCCCGATAGAAGTCGTCCAGGCCACTTTCGGCCAGCGTGGCCAGGGTCCGGCTCAAGGCGGGTTGCCGCAGCAGGTGGCCGGGCTCGGGCGCCTGGCCGTTCACGAGGTAGATCGGGGCGAAGCCCGGGGCGTCCTTCAGGCCGTCGAGCTTCTGCCGCGTCAGGGCGGCCTGGCTGGTGGTCACCACCACGCCGTCGCGCGCGTGGCGGATGCCGTCGGCCAGCAGGCGCGGCAGCGGCAGGGCCGGGCCCCAGCCCGCCGCCACGCTCAAGGCCTCGGCCCAGCCGCTGACGGTGCCGGCCACGGTGAGCGCGGCGGTCGCGCCGCGCGAGGGGATCTCCTGCAGGCCGGCGTAGAAGCCGCGCGTGGCCAGCGCGGCGGCGGGGCCGCTGGCGTCGATGGCCACCACCGGTTGGCCGGGTTCGTGAATCAACCAGAAGCCGTCGCCGCCGATGGCGTTCATGTGGGGGTAGACCACGGCAATGGCCGCCGCCGCGGCCACCATGGCCTCGACCGCGTTGCCACCGTCGCGCAGGACGTCGCGCCCGGCCTGCGCTGCAAG
The DNA here is from genome assembly GCF_059424305.1 of Hydrogenophaga sp. GW456-12-10-14-TSB4. NCBI lineage: Bacteria > Pseudomonadati > Pseudomonadota > Betaproteobacteria > Burkholderiales > Comamonadaceae > Hydrogenophaga > Hydrogenophaga sp. GW456-12-10-14-TSB4. The sequence continues at coordinate 60,897 of NZ_JBWKZH010000014.1, forward strand.
GTGATGGGGAGCGACCACCATGCCGCCCATGGCCTTGAGGGTGTGGATCATCGAAAGAGCTCTCTGCGTGTGGGGAAAGGGGGCGTAACCCTCTATTGTCGCGGTGTTCCTGGGGCCTGGCCCCGACCGGCGGCGCAAAGGCATAGACTGGGCCGCATGAGCTCCCCGTCCTGGCCCGTGGTGCCCGCCCTCCTGGCTGTCGTCCTGGTGGTGGTGCTCGCCACGTCGGGCTGCGCGGTCTGGCGCATCGGTCAGGCCCGGGACCTGGCCCAGCGCAGCGAGCCGCTGCAGCACGCGCCGGCGGACGCGACGCGGCGCCTGCTCATCGTGGGCGACAGCACCGGCGTGGGCACCGGCGCCAGCGCCCCCCAGGCCAGCCTGGCCGGCTTGCTGGCCCGGGCCTACCCCCGACTGCGGATCGACAACCGCGCGCGCGACGGCGCCACCTTCGCCGACGTGATCGGCCAGCTCGAAGCGGTGACGGAACGCCACGACCTGGTGCTGGTGCAGGCCGGCGGCAACGACGTGATCCGGTTGCGATCGATGGACCGCGTGCGGGCCGACATCGACCGCGTCGCCGCCCTCGCGCAGGCGCGCGCTGACCGCGTGCTGCTCATGCCGGCGGGCAACGTGGGCAACGCGCCGTTCTTCTTTCCGCCGGTGTCCTGGCTCATGAGCGCCCGCGCCCGCTCGATGCACGGCTTCGTGCGCGAGGCCGCCGCGCGGCACCAGGCGGTGTATGTGAACCTCTTCAAGGAGCGGGAGGACGACCCGTTCGCCCGGCAGCCCGGGCTCCACGCCGCCGACGGCCTGCACCCCAGCGACGCCGGCTACCGCGTGTGGTTCGACGAACTCATGGCGCAGGGCCGGCTCGCGCCCGTGCTGGCGCCCGCGAAGGCGCCGTAGCGCCCGCTTCCCCGGTCAGTCGGCGGGTGCGAAGTGCGCCACCAGGGCCTCGCCCCAGGCCCAGGGACCGGTGAGCGTCAGCGTTACCGTGGTCCATTCACCCGCCACCTGCACCTGCTCGTCTGCATCCCAGGCGGCGCCTTCATCGAGCGGGCCGCGCGCGCCGGGCGCATGCGCCTCGGCCCAATCCAGCACCGCCTGCACCTCGGCCCGCACGGCGGGCACCAGCGAGGCTCGCACGCTGGCCATGGCGTCCCAGGTACCGGTGCCGTCGGCGTTGTCGGTGGGATCGAAGAGCAGGTAGTGGAGCGACATGGGTCGATTGTGATGCTGCACTGCACCAGCTTCCCGCAAAGCGGCGACTGAGGCGGCGGAATGGCTGCTTGGTGCCTTTCCCTCGTGGGGTGAGACTCAGCGTGGAACCTATCGATTGTGTGGAGACATTTCAATTAGAGACAAGACATGAACGTACAAGCCGCAAGCAGCAGCCCCGAGGGGTTGTATCTCCTTTCGCGCACAGGAAAGCCGCAGCCCTCGGTGGATCAGAAAATTCTGAGCAACGAGTTTCCGTTTGGAGTGCGGGCGCTTTTCAACACGTTCAACGCCTGCTTCATGGCGGGCACCAGCAAAGAATTCAACGAGACGGCGCTCTCCAGCGAGATCACTTCCGAGGTCAAGTTCGGCATGGACTTCGCGGTCGTTCCGTTTCCGATCTTGAACTTTTTGGGACTGCTGAAGGAATGGGAAAACGCCGTCGGCCGGGACGGGGAAATCCAGGCGAACGGGGGCTTGATGGCCAGCCTGGAGCGCGATTGCCTTGAACTGGACGCCCAGCTGGCATCGTGGCCGGAGAACGATCCGGGGAGGCTGGATCGTCAGAAGGAGATCGACGGGAAAAGAGCGGTTTGCCTGCAGCTGACCGCTCGAAACAACGCGCTTCGCGCGCTCGCCCCGCCGACCGAGGGCCGTGCGGCGACCGTGGGAAGCGGCGTCACCCCGGTGATCGTGGCGGTGAACAATGGCGTGACCGCGGTGTTGAAGCGCAACGCCAATGCTGCCATCGATATCACGAAAGCCGCCGATGCAACCGCCGGTCATGAACTCTCGGACGTGGCCACGTCAACGGTCACCGGGCTGGCCATCGGGCTGGTCAACAGCGCCTGTCACCTCATTCGGGCTTTTCCGGAAGTGCATCGTGCGATGGCGCAACTGGACGGCTTGAAGGCCGCAGAGCACCGACTGGCCCAGGCCGTCGAGGTCAGCCTTCAGAGCAGCGGCTCGAGCGAGGTTCTGGACAATGTGGTGGCGTCCATGGTTCCGCTGATCGGGAACACGAGAAGCCAGGCCAGGATCATCGCCGTGGATGCGTTTTTCCGGACGGTCCAGGGCGCTTCAGGGCTGGCGCTGAAATCTGCGGGCATTGCGGCGGCTGTGCTGGGGCCTTCGGCGCCTTTCGCGGCTGGCGTCGCGATTGCGGGCTTGGCCATGGGCGCTGGGTGGCTCACCTGGCAGGCGGCGCGCCTCTGGCGGGCTCAAACCTTGAAGGTGGCGGCCGCCAAGATCGAGAACCAGCTCAAGAACGACGTTGCCATTGCCAAGAAATCCCTGGCAACCAACGCGGAGCATCCTCATATCTCTGCCACGATGGCACCTTGGTTGAAGCTGATTGAAGGGTGTCGTGCGGAGGCACCGCAAGGTCCGTTGACGTCCTTTTTGCGCGACGCCGGCATCAGCGAGTCCGTCATTGGCGCGTGCCTGTCCAAGGAAAAAGCGGCGCTCGACTTGGTGGTCCCCTTGTTTTCGGCCTTCAAGGAGTCGCTGTTGACCGCGACGCCGGAGGTCACTCGGGAACGCATTGACGCGCTGAAGAAGTGCAAAGACCCGCGCGACGTGTTGAATGGCTTCATTCTGGAAGTGGAAAACCCGGATTGTCCGGTCAACCCGCAGCGGAACAAGACGCTGAAACCCGTGGGCCTGACCAATCAGGGCAATACCTTGACGTTGGAGGAGGTTCAGCGCCACCTGTCTGAGTTCAAGTCGGGCAGACCGGTCGATCTGAAGAGCAACGAGGGATATGCCGCCCAGCTGTTGACGCAGTACTTTGTTGATGCGAAAGACAAGCCCGGGGACGCACGGAAGCTGGAAAAGACGTTGCTCACGCGGGTGAAACTGTTCATCGATCTGTCCCAGAACAGCGATGAACGGGCGATCGCCTGCCTGAGGGGCCGATACCCGGGCATTTGGGGCGGTTCGAAATTCGGGCATCAGGTCGTTCGGGAAACGGCTGAGGCCTACCTGCGATCGAAATACGACGGTCCGGGTTTTGAAGAAAAACTGGGCGTGCTGGCGTGTCTGGCGAAAAAGAAGGCGCTCGTCAGGTCGTCGGGTCCTTTTGAATGGGGCAAGACCTGGAAGGTCTGGCAACCCACCGAGGCCGCCACCGAAATGGCGAAGTGGCTGGCCAACTCCCAGCATGTGCCCAGCGCCGAGCTGGTGAGGCAGGTGTTTCAGAAACACCATGGCGTGCCTGAGAGCGAACACGATGGGGCGGTCAGCTTCTTGACGAAGCATGTGGTCGGCCAGGACTGGACCGGGTACGAACTGGGCGCCGCATTGAATGCGCTTAAGAAAGGCGATGTGAAGTCGCTGTTTGACAGCAGGGCGCTAGGGGAGGAGAAGAACACGGTGGCTGTGGAACACGCCCTCCGGCTTCAGAGAGGCTTGGCGCCCAGCGCAACAGATCTTTTGGACCCCATCCAGGCATTGAAGTCGCTCCATGCCGAGCACCCGCGGGTGGCCCAAGCCGTGTTGGATGCCCTGATGGGCAAGCGCTTCGACGTGCCTGTCCTGTCCGATGACGTGGCCGGGCAGGTCAGGGCGATCCGCGACGCCTACGGGGATCATTTTCTCGAAGGGGAGACGAAGGGGAGCGCGGTGTTCTTCATCCCGCGCAAGCCGGGGCCCGAGGACAGCAAGGTGTTGGAGAAGCTGGTGGAGGTTGCCCGCAAGGACGCACGCAGCTATGAAAATTGGCCCTCGGCGCTGATCAGCTCTTCCACGTTGCCTCTTTTGGAAGCGGTGAACAAGAAGGCCAACCCCTCGATCATCAGAAGGTTTTTTGGCAAGCTGCTCTCGTTCATTCCCTTGATTTCTCGGTTGCCCTTTGCAAAGAACTTCTTGAAGAGATTGGAAACCGAATCCAATGCCGTCAAGGCGTTGGCAGACCAGTTGCAGAGGAATCTCGACAGCGCACGAAAGAGCGTCCCGGCGAGCTTTTCGCCGCTCTGGACGCCCGAATACTACGTCGGCACCAAGGAGGAGGTTGAGCATGCCGTGCGGGCGCAGCGCCTGAGCGCCATTTTTCCGGCCGAGGTGTACGACAAGGACGATAAGACGAAGTGCCAGGACATCGACGACACCCTGGACATGCTGTATGCCTGGAGCCGCAAGACCCCCGGGGGGAGAAAGCTGCTGCGTGTCATTGCCCAGGGCGGGTCCATCCAGTCCAAGGTCGCCATGCATTGGTTGTTTGACCGACAGAGCATGTTGTCTGGTGTGCAACAGACGGAGATTCGCCGAATCGCTGAGTCGATGCCCCAAATGGCACGCTCTTCAAAGCCCTTTCTGAAGAGGTTGACTGAAAGGCACTCGGTGTGGCGCACCCAACTGAAAGACGGTATCGCGCGCTATACGATGGCCGAATTCGATGCGGCCATGAAACCAAAATCAGCCAGCAGCCATGTGCCGCAGGAAGACATGAACCAACAGGTAAAAACCATGCGACTCGTTGCTTCGACAGGATCCCTGGCGACGACCAATTTTTCCGGGAGCGAAGAGCCTGATATGCATGATCGCTCGGACCTGCTTGTGCCGCTGTCGGTGTCGCTTTTGCCGCTCAAGGAGCGAAAGCTCAAAATGCCCCAGGTTGACAAGACAGTTCCGGTGGACGAGGACCTCTTGCAGGTCCCCGTGCCGCTGGCGCTGGAATAAAGGCGCTCAGCCCGCCTTCACCTTCAGTCGCCAGGCGTGCAGCAGCGGCTCGGTGTAGCCACTGGGCTGTTCCTTGCCCTTGAACACCAGGTCCAGCGCGGCGAGGTAGGCCTTGCTGGTCTTGAAGTTGCCGGCCATGTTCTTGTAGAGCGGGTCGCCGGCGTTCTGCTTGTCCACCACGGCAGCCATGCGCTCGAAGGTGTCGCGCACCTGCTTCTCGCTCACAACCCCATGCAGCAGCCAGTTGGCGATGTGTTGGCTGGAGATGCGCAGCGTGGCGCGGTCTTCCATCAGGCCCACGTTGTGGATGTCGGGCACCTTGGAGCAGCCCACGCCCTGGTCGACCCAGCGCACCACATAGCCCAGGATGCCCTGCACGTTGTTGTCCAGCTCCTGCTGCTTCTCGGCCGCGCTCCAGTTCGGGTTGCTGCTCACCGGCACCGTCAGCAGGCCGGTCAACAGGTTGTCGCGCTCGGCGTTGGCGTCGATCTTCTCCAGCTCCTTCTGCACGTCGGACACCAGCACCTGGTGGTAGTGCAGCGCGTGCAGCGTGGCGCCGGTGGGGCTGGGCACCCAGGCGGTGTTGGCGCCCGCCTTGGGGTGGCCGATCTTCTGTTTGAGCATCTCGGCCATCAGGTCCGGCATGGCCCACATGCCCTTGCCGATCTGTGCCTTGCCGCGCAGGCCGCACGACAGGCCCACGATCACGTTGTTCTTCTCGTAGCTCTGGATCCAGGCACTGGCTTTCATGTCGCCCTTGCGCACCATGGGGCCGGCCCGCATGGCGGTGTGCATCTCGTCGCCCGTGCGGTCCAGGAAGCCGGTGTTGATGAAGGCCACGCGGCTCGCGGCGGCCGCGATGCAGGCCTTGAGGTTGATGGAGGTGCGGCGCTCCTCGTCCATGATGCCGAGCTTGACCGTGCTGTCCTTCAGGCCCAGCACCTTTTCGACGCGGCCGAACAGCTCAGCGGCAAACGCGACTTCGCGCGGGCCGTGCATCTTTGGCTTGACGATGTAGACCGAACCCTTGCGCGAGTTGCGGATGGCGTCCTTCTTGCTGCGCTTGAGGTCGTGCATCGCGATGGTGGTGGTCACCATCGCGTCCAGGATGCCTTCGGGGATCTCCTTGTCGTCCGCTCCCCAGAGGATGGCGGGGTTGGTCATCAGGTGACCCACGTTGCGCACGAACATGAGCGAGCGGCCGTGCAGGCGCACGCCGTTCTTCTTGCCGTTGGGTGCGGTGTACTCGCGGTCGCCGTTGAGACCGCGCGTGAAGGTCTTGCCCGCCTTGCTGACGGACTCGGTGAGCGTGCCCTGCAGGATGCCCAGCCAGTTGCGGTAGGCCAGCACCTTGTCCTCGGCGTCCACCGCGGCGACGGAATCTTCCAGGTCCAGGATGGTCGAGAGCGCGGCTTCCACCACCAGATCGCTCACGCCAGCGGCGTCGCCCTTGCCGATGGGCGTGCTGCGGTCGATCTGGATCTCCAGGTGCAGGCCGTTGTGGGCCAGCAGCACGGCACTGGGGTTTTTGGCCTCACCCTGGTAACCCACGAACTGCGACTTGTCGGCCAGCTTGCTGGTGCCGCCGTCGGCCAGCGCCACCACCAGCTCGCCGTCCTTGTTGACGCGGTAGCCGGTCGAGCCCACGTGCGAGCCCTTCTTCAGCGGCGCGGTGCGGTCCAGCACGTGGCGCGCGTACTCGATGACCTTGGCGCCGCGCTTGGGGTTGTAGCCGCCCTTGGGGCCGACCTTGCCGCAGCCCTTGTCGTCCGAAATCACGTCGGTGCCGTACAGCGCGTCGTACAGCGAACCCCAGCGCGCGTTGGCGGCGTTGAGCGCGTAGCGCGCGTTCAGGATCGGCACCACCAGCTGTGGGCCGGCCTGCACGGCCAGCTCGTCGTCCACGTTCCTGGTCGTGGCTTTCACGCTCTTGGGTTGCGGCACCAGGTAGCCGATGGTTTCCAGGAACTTGCGGTAGCCCGCCATGTCGCGGATCGGGCCCGGGTTGGCCGCGTGCCAGGTGTCCAGTTCGGTTTGCAGGCGATCGCGCTCGCCCAGCAGGGCGGCGTTCTTGGGTGCCAGGTCCGCCACGATGCCGTCGAAGCCCTGCCAGAAGTCCACTTCGCTCACACCGGTGCCGGGCAGCACCTGCTGGTTGATGAAGTTGAACAGTTCGGTGGCGACCTTCAGGCCGTGGATGGGGGTGCGTGCTGTCATGAGGGTGCTCCGTGAGGGCGACAAACAAGGGGAGGCCCGCGCTGGCGCAGGCGTAGACGAACTGTATTCCATACCCAGTTCAACATTAATTCTGTTTTTTGTCACTGATCAGTGACCTCGCTGCAGGTAATGGTGCTGACTCGCCGGGCTCGTGGCGTGCAAATACCTTCATTGCGCCTTGGTACGGGCAGTGCTTTGTTCTCTATTTGTGTCTTTTGAGTTCATCTGTTTGTCATTTCATTCCTTGCATGTAGTTCTTAGAGATTAATTTCATAGATTCCACCTTCTTCGAGGTTCGTTGCGCAAAGCGGTTTGCGTCTCGAAAAAGGTTGCCGCCGGAAGCTCTCAATGCATTCGCCGGCGGTGTGTTCGTTGATTCAATCTCCTATCGTAAAAATGACACTCATGAAAAAGACAGCGGTCGCCCTGGCCGCTTTCGGTGCCCTGGCGGGCGCCGCCCACGCGCAATCCAACGTCACGCTGTACGGTCTGGTGGACCTGTATGTGGGCAAAAGCACCACCAAAGCTACTTTCGGTAGCACCACGCTCAAGGTGAATCCTGGCATGAGCTTGATCAGCGGTGGTCTGAACGGCAGTCGTTGGGGCGTGCGCGGGTCAGAAGACCTGGGTGGCGGCCTGAAGACGACCTTTCAGCTGGAATCCGGCTTCGATGCCAGCAACGGCGTCGGCAACGCAGGTTTCAACCGCACCAGCAAGGTGGGTCTGACCGGCGGCTTTGGCTCCTTTGAAATGGGCCGTCAATACACGCAGATGTTCCTGCTGATGGACGGCTTCGATGCGCAAGGCACGTCCAGCTTCTCTGCCACCAACGCCATCTTCGGTCCACCCGTCTTGGCGGCCGCTGGCGGGCTGTCCCCGGCGGTTCGCCGAGACAACATGCTGCAGTACACGACGCCCAACATGGGGGGCTTCACCGGGGTGGTGCAATATGCCTTTGGCGAGAACGGCGCGCCGGGCATCTCGTCGGGCCATGCGGCGAGCCTGTCGGCGCTGTATGCCGATGGTCCGATCGCCGCGCAAGCCGTGTACGAGGCCGTCAAGGCACCCGGTGCCACGGGCGCCACGGCCAAGTCCACCGGCCTGGGCGTGAGCTACGACTTCACGGCGATCAAGGTGTTGGCCCAGTTCGTCAATCAGAAGGATGGGCTGGCCAACGGCGTCAAGGAAAACGGCTACGTGCTGAGCGTGGCTGTGCCGGTTGGCTCGGCAGGCAGTCTCAACGCGGGCATTGGCACCGAGACAATGAAGGCGGCTGCTACGGGTACTCGCATTGTCAAGACGACCTCCGCCAGCATTGAATACCGCCACGATTTGAGCAAGCGCACGACGGTGTATGCCGGTTTGAACAATGTGAAGTTTGAAATAGCGTCCACACCGCTGTTTACTTCCAAGGACCAGCTCTACGGCGTGGGCCTCCGTCACAAGTTCTGAGCAGGGGTCAGTGCTTGGCCGCAGGGGGCCTGGTGCTGGGGTAGCCCGCCGCAGTCATGCGGCGGGCTTTTTTTATGGCGTTTCTGCGGTCAACCGATGCGCCCACTCAGTTGCCGCGCCGCCGCCAGCACCTTGCCCACGTGGCGTTCATCGAACCGGTGCGCCGGCATCGTGAGGGTGAGGGCGGCCGCGATCGAGCCGTCCGCCTGGAACACCGGTGCCGAGATGCCGGCCACCTCGGCCAGGCGATCGCCCACGGCGGTCATGAAGCCGTCGGCGCGGATGCGCGCCCACACCCGCTTGTCGGTTGGCGTGGGCTTTCGGCTGTCGTCGCCCGCACCGAAGGCGGAGAGCACGCGCCCGCCGGTGCCCTGGTGCAGCGGCAGCACATCGCCTGCTCGGATGTGATCGCGCACCGGGTGCGGTGAGTCCACCCGATAGAGGCACAGACGCGTCTGGTTCGGAGCCTGGCCCTGGCGCACGTGGTAAGCCGCGCTCTCACCGGTGGCCGCCACCAGCTGGCGCAGCACGGGCATGACGACGCGGTCCAGCGAGAAGGTCGCAGCGTAGATGCCATGCAGCCGCGCCACCTCGCCACCCAGGGCGTAGCGCCCATCGTCCAGCCGTTGCAGCAGGTGTGCATGTTCGAGCGAGGCGAGCAGGCGCAGCGCCGTGCTCTTGTGCAGCTGGGTGCGCTCGGCCAGCTCGGCCAGCGACAGCGTGGCATCGCCCGCACGAAATGCCCCCAGCAGCGTGAGCGCGCGGTCCACCGCGGCGGTGCCACCGGTGGCGGCGTTGGCGTCGGCCAATGAGGGGGTCTGCGCTTTGCGGGGCATGGGAAGGGGCTTGGTTGACAGGTCGGAAGTGATCTGCGATTCTTTCAATAGAAAGAATATCGTTCTATCTTACAAAACGCAAGCGGCCTTATAACCTTCCATGCAAAACGCACCCGAAGTTCTCATCAGCGAAGTCGGCCCACGCGACGGCTTGCAGTCTGTGAAGGCGACCATGCCCACGGCCGACAAGCTGCGCTGGATCGACGCGCTCGTGGCCGCCGGCCTGCGCGAGATCGAGGTCGGCTCCTTCGTGCCTGCGAAGCTGCTGCCGCAAATGGCCGACGTCGAGGACGTGGTGCGCCATGCGCTTCGGCATGCAGGCGTCACCGTGATGGCCCTGGTGCCCAACCAGCGCGGCGCCGAGGCCGCGCTGGCGACCGGCGTGCACAAGATCACCCTGCCGGTGTCGGCGAGTGAGGCCCATTCCATGGCCAACGTGCGCAAGACGCGCGAGCAGATGGTGGCGGAACTGCGCGAGGTGCACGCACTGCGCCGCGACACCGCGCCGGGCGCAGCGATGGAGGTGGGCCTGTCCACCGCCTTCGGTTGTACCTTGCAGGGTGTGGTGGACGAGGACGACGTGATCCGTCTCGCCGTGGCCTGCGTGAACGCAGGCGTGGACGAAGTGGGCCTGTCCGACACCACCGGCATGGCCAACCCCGCGCAGGTCCGTCGCCTGTTCACGCGCCTGCGCGCCGAATTGGGCGAGCGCGCGGGTGCGGCTCACATGCACAACACGCGCGGCCTGGGGCTGGCCAACTGCCTCGCCGCCTACGATGTGGGCGTGCGCACCTTCGACGCCTCGCTCGGCGGCCTGGGCGGTTGTCCCTACGCGCCGGGCGCCTCCGGCAACGTGGTCACCGAAGACCTGGTCTTCATGTTCGAGGCCATGGGCGTGCGCACCGGCATCGATCTTTCTCGGCTCATCGCCGCGCGCGATCCTCTGCGGGCCGGCCTGCCCGGCGAACCGGTCTACGGCATGACGCCCGAAGCCGGCCTGCCCAAAGGCTGGCGCGCTGCCTGATCTCCTTCATCGCTCCTATGACCTCCACACCAGAAACACCCTCCCGTCCGCTGCCCTTCGAGGGCATCCGCGTTGTCGAATTCACCCACATGGTCATGGGCCCCACCTGCGGCATGGTGCTGGCCGACCTGGGGGCTGAGGTCATCAAGGTGGAGCCGCCCGCGGGCGACAACACGCGCCGCCTGCTCGGCTCGGGCGCGGGCTTCTACCCGCTGTTCAACCGCAACAAGAAGAGCCTGGTGCTGGACCTGCAGTCGCCCGAAGGCCGCGAAGCGGTGCTCAAGCTCATCGCCACCGCCGACGTGGTCAGCGAGAACTTCAAGCCCGGCACCATGAAGAAGCTGGGGCTGGACCACGCCAGCCTGAAGAAACTCAACCCGCGCCTCATCTACGTGAGCCACAAAGGCTTTCTGCCCGGCCCCTACGACCACCGCACCGCGCTCGACGAGGTGGTGCAGATGATGGGTGGCCTGGCTTACATGACCGGCCGGCCTGGCGACCCATTGCGCGCGGGATCCTCGGTGAACGACATCATGGGCGGCCTGTTCGGCGCCATCGGCGTGATGGCCGCGCTCAGTGCGCGCGAGAAAACCGGCGAGGGTTGCGAGGTGCAGAGCTCGCTGTTCGAGAACAACGTCTTCCTCGTCGCGCAGCACATGATGCAGTTCGCCGTTACCGGCAAACCCGCCGCGCCCATGCCCGACCGCATCTCCTCGTGGGGCATCTACGACGTGTTCCAGGTGAAGGGCGGCGAGCAGATTTTCCTGGCTGTGGTGAGCGACACGCAGTGGGCCATCTTCTGCAACGCTTTCGGCTACGCGGACCTGCAGGCCGACCCGCGCCTGCAAGGCAACAACAGCCGCGTGCGCAACCGGGACTGGCTCATCCCCCTGCTGCGCGAGCGCCTCGCCTTGCAGAGCGCAGCCGATCTGGCCGCGCTGTTCGAGCGCCACGGCCTGCCGTTCGCGCCCATCACCAAGCCCCACGAGCTGCTGGACGACCCCCACCTCTGCGCCACCGGCGGACTGGCGCCCATCACCCTGCCCGACGGTGAGCGCGCGGGCCAGGTTGCGCAGACCGTGTTGCTGCCGCTGGCGATCGACGGCGAGCGCCTGGGCGTGCGCCGCAGCCCTCCTCAACTCGGCGAGCACAGCGCCGAGTTGCTGGCCGAGTTGGGCTACAGCGCCGATGCCGCAGCTCAGCTGAGCCGCACCGTCACAAAAGCCGACTGAAAAGTCATCAATTAATGGCTAATTGCCGTTGATTCATTCCTGTGGGTGGGGTAATCTGCCCGGGTGGACAAACTCAAGCAACTCGAAACTTTCGTGGCGGTCGCCACGCGCGGCAGCCTCACCGCCGCCGCCAAGGCCGAGGGCGTGGCCCCGGCCATCATCGGGCGCCGGCTCGACGCGCTGGAGACCCGTCTTGGCGTGAAGCTCATGGTGCGCACCACGCGGCGCATCACCCTCACCCACGAAGGCAGCGCCTTCCTGGAGGACTGCCAGCGCCTGCTGGTGGACATGGCGAACGCCGAAGCCAGCGTGAGCGCGGGCGGTGTCAAGGCCAGTGGCCACCTGCGCATCACCGCACCGGCCGGTTTCGGCCGCCGTCATGTGGCCCCGCTGGTGCCGCGTTTTCGCGAATTGCACCCTGAGGTCACCATCTCGCTCAACCTGAGCGACCGCGTGGTGGACGTGGCAGGCGAGGCCTACGACTGCGCCGTGCGCGTGGGCGACCTGCCCGACTCATCCCTGGTGAGCGTGCGCCTGGCCGACAACCGCCGCCTGTGCGTGGCCACGCCGCGCTACCTGCAACAGAACGGCCGCCCGCAGGTGCCGACCGACTTGGCGCGCTTCGACTGCCTCACGCTCTCCAGCGACGCCTCGCAGACCCGGGGCTGGGCCTTCAGCGTGCCGGCGCCCGGCGGGCTGGGCGAGGTGGAGATCGCGCACCTGCGCCCCAACGGCCCGCTGGACTGCTCCGACGGCCAGGTGTTGCGCGAGTGGTGTCTGGCCGGCTACGGCATCGCCTGGCGCAGCACCTGGGAGGTGGAGGCCGACATTGCCGCGGGTCGGCTGGAAAGCGTGCTCGACGACTTCGCCGCGCCACCCAACGGCATCTTCGTGCTGTTTCCGCAGCGCAAGCACCTGGCGCTGCGCGTGCGCCTGTGGATCGACTTCCTCAAGCACGAGTACGCTCGCCCCGATTTCTGGAAAACCTGAACCTGCAACCCACCATGACCACCTCCATCCTCGGCATCTCCGGCAGCCTGCGCACGCAGTCCTTCAACACCGCGCTGCTGCGCGCGGCCCAGCCACTGGCCGGTGACGCGGCCCGGCTTGACGCCGCCACGCTGCACGGCATCCCGCTCTACGACGGTGACCTGGAGCAGCGCGAAGGCACGCCGGCGGCGGTGCGCGAGCTCAAGGAGAAGATCCTGGCCAGCGACGGCCTGCTGCTCGTCACGCCCGAATACAACAACGGCGTGCCGGGCGTCTTCAAGAACGCGATCGACTGGCTTTCCCGCCCCACGCCCGGCCTGCCCGATGTGTTCCGTGACCGCCCAGTGGCCGTGATCGGCGCTTCGCCCGGGGGCTTTGGCACCATCATGTCGCAGACCCATTGGCTGCAGGTTCTGCGCACACTGGGCACGTGCCAGTGGCACGGCGGGCGCCTGATGGTCTCGCGCGCGTCGTCCGTGTTTGGCCCCGATGGCGCTTTGCTGGACGACAAGGTGCGCCAGCAGCTGGGCGAATTCGTGCAGGGCTTCGCGGCCTTTGTCGCGGCCGCGAAGAAGCCCTGAACAAGGCGATGCTGGCTCAGCCCGGGATGTCCGGCTCCACCAGGTGGGCCAGCTGGGCCAGCGATTCCTGCCAGCCCAGGTAACACATCTCCAGCGGGATCACGTCGGGAATCCCCTCCTGCACCACGTTCAACTCGGTGCCGCAGGACACGGCCTTGAGCTGCACGTCCACCGTGATCAGGCCGGGGAGGTTGGGGTCGTCGAACCGGTCGGTGTAGCGCAGGCGCTCGTTCGGCACGAGTTCGAGGTACTCGCCGCCGAACGAATGGCCGTTGCCGGTCGAGAAGTTGTGGAACGACATCCTGAACGTGCCGCCCACTTTCGCTTCCAGGTGTTGCACCTTGCAGAGAAAGCCGTAGGGCGGCAGCCAGCGGGCGAGGGCGTCGGCGTCGAGGAAGGCCTTGTAGACCTTTGCCGGTGGCGACTTGAGGACGCGGTGGAGGCGAACAGCACGGGGTGAGGCGCTCATGGCGGAAGTCCTTTCAGATGAAGCGTCGGATGACGCCTGATGACACGACGATCCTGCGTGCGCATTTTCGACCACGGCGCATGTCGGTGATTCACTCGCCGTCGATGTCCATGGGCGGGTTGGCTTGCCCGGCCCCGCGCATCTCCAGCCAGTTCGCCAGGTGGTTCTTCCCGAGTTGCCGGGCCGTTTCAAGGGCGGTCTCGTTCAGGTTGTTGCGCAGCGACCAGTCGATTGACAGGCCGGGAAGGTCGTCCAGCAGCTCGTCGACCACGTTGAACCAACCGCCGGATTCACTGAAATTTCCATCGCTCAGATGGATGGCCATCAGGTGCCACACCGTGTTTTTATCCCAGTTCTGGTGGTTTAGCCCCACCGACGCATCCTCCCCCAGTGTGCTGACCATGGCCGAGAAGGAGAACAGGGCGGCTTTCTGCACCGCGTACATGAGGAGGTTGTCGCTACCCCCGCCGCTGGGTGTGGTGCCGGAGACGAGCTGGTCTTCGAGCATCTGCTCGAACGCCTCGAGCTCGTCTCCTTCGTCGATATCGATCAGGTGTTTTGCGGTTTGCAGGGCTTCTTGAGAGCTTGGCCCGAGTGCGAAAGGCCAGGTGTTGCCGGAGGGATGGATGTTCATCGGTGGTTGTGTTGGCGTGTTCACGGTGAACACGCAGGAAGCAGTGGCGAACGGCGGTACAGAGTTCACGACACGCCCCCAAGCGTTCATGAGGGGGTGACGTTGGCGCTGTACGACTTCAAGACATCGGCGAGATGGTTCTTTTTCAGCCGGGACGCCAGGTCCAACGCGGTTTCGTCCTCATGGTTGCGGATGTCCCAGCTCAGTTTCGCGCCGAAGCCATCGAGGAAATTTCGGAGGGACCACCTCCAGGGAGCCTGGACGCCCGGGGTGAAGTCCTCGTGGGAGCGGTGCCGGGCGATGTGGTGCAGCAGCGTGTCGCCGTTTTTGTCCTGTTGGTTGAATTCCTGCGCCCGGTGTTCGGGAAAGTTCAGCACCAGGTCTTCAAAGGCATGTGATCGGTCGATGCGCACCGCCAGCACGATGAGCGTTTCACCGGTTGCCGTGGCCGTCGTGGCGTCCACCAGTCCCTGCTGCAATAGGCCTTGAAGCTTGAGCGTGTTGCGGTCGCTGCTGCCGAAGATGGCGTTCGATGCCACCTCGGCCAGGTCCTCAGCGAGGTAGGCCAGGCCCCAGGGGAGCGCGCTTGGATCAATGGTGTTCATCCGGGCTCAGTGGCCCGTGGTGCGGCCCGGTTCGGTCACGTGGCTTTGGGTCGCCGCACCGCCCGCACCTTCCCGCTCGGCCCGCCGCCGCAATAGAACAGATCCGCCCCGTCGGATTCGAGCCCGCTCACGCCGATGCCGGCGGGCATGTCGAGGCGTTCGAGCACCGCGCCGCTTCGCGGGTCGATGCGGCGGATGTCGCTTTCGTCGCCTTCCCAGGTGCCGTGCCACAGCTCGCCATCGACCCAGGTAACGCCGGTGACGAAGCGGTTGGATTCGATGGTGCGGCGGATCGCGCCAGTGGCCGGGTCGATCTGGTGGATCTTGCGGTCGCGGTACTGGCCCACCCACAGGCTGCCTTCGGCCCAGGTGAGCCCGGAATCGGCGCCGTCGCCAGGCGCGGGGATGGAGGCGAGCACGTCGCCGGTGGCGGGGTCGATCTTGTCGATGCGCGCTTCCGCGATCTGGTACAGGTGCTTGCCGTCGAAGGCGGTGCCCGCGTCGCCCGCGCGTTTCAGTGTGCGGGTGATGTCGCCGCTGGCGGGGTCGAAGGCGACGATGCCCTCGTCGGTGGCGGCCCACACGTGCCGGCCGTCGTGGGTGACGCCGTGAACGCGTTCGGAGCCGAGGAAGGGGCCGTACTCGCGCACGACTTCGGCGGGCCGTGCGATGGGGTTGATGTGCTGACGGGTCATGGTGAATCTCCTGTGGACAGCGCCGGGTGTCGGCGCTTGAGGGTCACTCTATTCAATCGGCAGCGAAGCAGGGAGTAACAAGATCGTCGCGAATCCGGCCAGCGGCGGCGCCAGCCAGCGCCGTGCACGCGCCTGGCCGATGGCGCGCACGCGGCCGCCGGCCTCCAGCTCGGCGAGCGCGCGCTGCACGGTGCGCTGGCTCGCGCCCAGCGCGAGCGCGAGGGCCGAGGTGGACCAGGCCGCGCCGTCGGCCAGCAGGGCCAGCAGCGAGGCCTGTTCGCCGTCGATGGGCGGCGCCAGCAGCACGAGCGAACGCCCACCGAGCGGCCGCAAGGCGAAGCCGCGCGCGGTGGCGTCGATGCCGGCCAGGGGTTTGACGAGCGCGCGCAGGCGGCCGATCTCGACGCGCAGGCGCGCGCGGTGCGTGTCGTCCGGGCGGCGGGTGCGAAACGCCTCGGCGATCAGGGCTTCGCGCTCCACGTCGCCCGGCCAGGCCTGGGCCAGCGCGCGCGCCAGGGCGAACAGCACAGGCCGGCGCGCCAGCGACCGCCACGCGCCTGCCGTGCCCAGGCCCCGGCGGCAGGCGTCCACCACCAGCGCGTCGGAGGCCAGCAGCGCCGCCACGTCGGCCAGCTGCAGCGCCTGCTCGTTGCCGTTGCCCAGGCGGCGTGCGGCCGGTTGCTCCAGCGCGGCCCGGGCTTGCGCCACTTCGGCCTGCAGGGCGGGCACGCCGGCGTGTGTGGCCGCGTCCCGCGCGCGGGCCAGGGCCGCGCGCCCGGCCTCCACGCGCAGCGAACGCAGCGTGAGTTCGGCCGCGATCAGCTCGGCGACCGCCGCGAGCACGGGCGGCAGGCGGGTGATGTCGATCGCGGCGAGCACGGCCTCGGCCTCGGTCAGGCGACCAAGCAGCAGCAGGCGGCGTGCCGCGATCAGCCGGGCCTGGCGCGCGTTGTTGTGGTCGGCGTGGGCTTCCAGGGTCGCGGCGGCGGTGGCCAGCGGGCGCGTGGAGCCGCCGAGGTCGCGCATGGCCAGCGCCACCTCGGCCTCCGCGACCACGCAGCGGGCGCGCGCCAGGGTTTCGTGCGCACCGAAGCCGCGACCGGCGCGCCGCAGCAGTTCGCGGGCGCGCGGATGTTCCCCGAGCTGGGCCATGGCGATGCCACGCAAGGCCAGGGCGGGCGGGTCGTCGCGCAGGGCCACGCGCTTGAGCGCGCCCAACGCGTCGCCTGCGGCCAGGGCGCGCGCGGCGGCGGTGATGAGGGAGTCCATGCCGACAGGCTACACCGTGGCGCGGGCCACGGCGACGGCCCGTCAGTCGACCTTCACGTTGGCGGTCTTGACCAGGTTGACCCAGAACTTGCCGTCTTCCACCAGAAAACCGGCGAACTGCTCGGGCGAGCCGGAGAGCGAGACCTCGGTGCCCTCGCGCTCCAGCGCGGCCTTCACCGAAGGCTGTTGCATGGCGGTGCGCACGGCGTCGTGGATGGTCTTCACGATGGCCGGCGGCGTGCCCACGGGCGCGAACATGCCGTACCAGAACTCCAGGTTGTACTCGGGCAGGCCGGCCTCGCGCATGCCGGGCATGTCGGGCACCAGCGGCGAGCGCTCGCGCGTGCTGACGGCGATGGCGCGCAGCTTGCCCGCGTTGGCCTGCGGCAGCACCGAGGGCGAGGTGCCGAAGGTGAGCTGGGTCTCGCCGGCCATCACCGAGGTGATGGCGAAGGAGCCGCCCCGGTAGGGCACGTGCGTCATCTCGGTGTTCGTCAGCAGGCTGAAGAGCGCGGCGCCCAGGTGCGGCGCCGAGCCGTTGCCCGAGGTGGAGTAGTTGAGCTTGCCCGGGTCTTTCCTGGCCGCCGCGATCAGGTCGGGCACGGTGCGGATGCTGCTGCTCGGGTTGACCGCCAGCACCAGCGGCGAGGTGGTCATCTTGCCCACGGGCAGCAGGTCGCTGGGCTTGTAGGTCAGCTTGGGGTTGAGCGCGGGGTTGACCGAGATGGCGCTGGGGCTGGCGATCAGCAGGGTGTAGCCGTCGGGTGCGGCCTTGGCCACGATGTCGGCCGCGATGCTGGAGCCGTTGCCCGGCTTGTTGTCGATCAGCACGGTCTGGCCCAGGGCCTTGCTGAAGGACTCGCTCATGGCGCGCGCCACGTAGTCGGCTGCGCCGCCCGGTGCGAAGCCGATCACGATGCGGATGGGCTTGTTCGGGTAGGGCGCGGGCTGCGCCCAGCCCAGGGAGGTCAGGGTGCCCAGCGCGAGCGCCAGGATGAATGGTTTGCGGTGCTTCACGGGGTTGTCTCCTCTTGCGGGTGGTTTTTCAGGTCGCGTCCGCCGGCATGCGCAGGACGATCTTTCCGATGTGCGCGCCGGCTTCCATGCGCGCCTTGGCTTGCTCGAGTTGCGAGAAATCCATCACCCGGTCGATGCGCGGCTGGATGCGGCCGGCGGCGATGAGGGGCATGACCTCGGCCACGAAACGCGGCAGTGCGGCCGCCCGCTGTTCCTTGGTGCGCAATTTGTTGGAGACACCGAACAGCGTGAGGCGCTTGGCGTGCAGGGCTTCGAGGTCGATCTCGGCGCGCACCACACCGTCCACATAGCCCACGGTGGCCAGGCGCCCCTCGAAGGCGAGCGCGCGCAGGCTCTCGGCGAACACCGTGCCGCCCACCGTGTTGATGACCAGGTTCACGCCTTGCTGGTTCGTCGCCTTGAGCACGGCGGGCGCGAAGTCCGCCGCACGGGTGTGCAGCGCCACGTCCAGGCCCAGTGGCTGCAGCGCCGCGAGCTTGTCGGCCGAACCCGAGGTGCCGATGACGCGCGCGCCCAGGGCCTTGGCCAGCTGCAGCGAGGCCACGCCCACGCCGGAGGACACGCCGTTGATGAGCAGCCACTCGCCCGCCTTGAGGCGGCCCTGAAGCACCAGCATGTCGAACGCGACCAGGAAGGTCAGCGGCACGCTGGCGGCCTGTTCCCAGCCCAGCGCCGCCGGCACGGGCATGGCTTCGATCTCTTCCATCAGCGCGTACTCGGAGAAGGCACCCGGGCAGCGGCCCATCACGCGGTCGCCGGGCTGGAAGCCGGTGACCCCGGCGCCGACAGCGACGACCTCGCCCGCACCCTCGCCGCCGATGGCCTTCCAGGTGCCCGGTGCGCCGTGCAGGCCGTGACCGAGCAGGAACTCGCCCCGGTTCAGCGCGGCCGCGCGCAGGCGCACCAGCAGCTGTCGCGCGCCGGGCGTGGGCACCGGGGTTTCGCGCAGGGCGAGCTCGGTGGCGGTGTCGGTCATCTGCATCCAGTAGGACTGCATGGTGTTTTCCTGGTTCGGCTCAGCGGCCGGTGAACACGGGTTTGCGCTTCTGCATGAAGGCTGTGCGGCCTTCGGTGTAGTCGGCGCTCTCGAAGCAGCCGCGGATGAGCGAGGCGCACAGCGCGCTGTCGAGTTCGGGCGAGGGTTTGAGGATTTCGCGCGTGATCGCCTTGCCTGCCATCACGGTCAGCGGCGCGTTCTCGGCGATGCTGCCGGCGTACTCGGCCAGCAGCACGGGCAGGGCCTCGGGCTCGCAGACGCGCGAGACCAGTCCGAGCGATGTCGCTTCGGCGGCGTCGATGCGCCGGGCGGTGAAGAACAGATCTTTGGCCGCGCCCGGACCGATCAGATCCACCAGGTTCTTCATCGCGGAGTAGCGGTAGCCCAGGCCCAGGCGCGCGGCCGGAATGGAGAACACCGAGTCGCTGGCGGCGATGCGGATGTCGCAGCTGATCGCGACGTTCACGCCGCCGCCGATGCAGTAGCCCCGGATGCAGGCCAGCGTGGGCTTGGGGAAGTCGTGGATGCCCATCAACGTGGTCTCGGCCATCTTCTCGTAGTAGGCGACGGCCTCGCGCGCGGCGCGCATGTCCTCGAACTGCGTGATGTCGGCGCCCGAGACGAAGGCCTTGTCGCCCGCGCCGGAGAACACGACCAGGCGCACGCGGTCGTCGCCGCGGGCCAGGTCGAGCAGCGGTGGCACGGCCTCCCACATGTCGACCGAGAGCGCGTTGTGGCGCGCCGGGTTGTTGAAGCGGATGTGCAGCGTGCGCCCATCCAGCCAGGTCTGCACGCGCTCGGTGGCGGTGGTGTAAGCGGGGTGATCCATCAATAGACTCCGGCGGCTTTCATGCGGGCCAGGTCGTTGGGCCCGAGGCCCAGTTCGGCCAGGATTTCTTCGGTGTGTTCGCCCCGGCGCGGTGCCGCGCGGGCGATGGTGCTGGGCGTGCGCTCCAGCTGCATGGGCTGGCCCACCAGGCGCTGCGGTCCCTGCCACTTCGACACCACGTCCTTGACCATGCCCAGGTGCTGCACCTGCGGCTCTTTCAGCGCTTCCTGCATGTTGCTGATCAGGCCGCAAGCCACGCCGCCGTCGTTGAGTTGCGCGATCCAGTGGCTGCGGTCGTGCTCGGCCAGGCGGCGGTTGATCTCGGCGTTGAGCGTGTCGCGGTTCACCGAGCGCGAGGGCTTGTCGTGGTAACGCTCGTCGGTGATCCATTCGGGCGCGCCGAGGATGTGGCAGAAGCGTTCCCAGATCTTGGAGCCGAACACCGCGATGTTCATGTAGCCGTCGCGCGCCTTGTAGACGCCGGTGGGGATGCTGGTGGGGTGGAAGTTGCCCGCCTGCGTGGCGACCTCGCCGTCGATCAGGTAGCGCGAGGTCTGGAAGTCCAGCATGTAGACCATGGATTCCAGCAGCGAGGTGTGCAGGAACTGGCCCTGGCCCGAGGCTTCGCGCTCCAGCAGCGCGACCAGGATGCCCTGCGCGGCGAAGATGCCGGCGCAGAGGTCGGCGATCGGAATGCCCACGCGCATCGGCCCATCGCCCGGTGTGCCGGTGACGGACATCAGCCCGCCCATGCCCTGCGCGATCTGGTCGAACCCGGGGCGCGAGGCGAGCGGGCCGGTCTGGCCGAAACCCGAGATGCTGGCGTAGACCAGGCCGGGGTTGCTCGCGGCCAGCGAGGCGTAGTCGATGCCCAGGCGGAACTTCACGTCGGGCCGGAAGTTCTCGACCACCACGTCCGCGCCGTCGATCAGGCGCTTGAGGGTGGCGATGCCTTCGTCCGTCTTGAGGTTGAGCGTGATCGAGCGCTTGTTGCGGTGCGTGTACTGGTAGTCGGAGCCGTCCTGGCCGCCGAGCGTGTCGTCGCCGCGCATGCTCTCGGGCATCTGCACCTGAACCACGTCGGCGCCCCAGTCGGCCAGCTGGCGGCAGGCGGTGGGGCCGGCGCGCACCTGGGTCAGATCGATGACACGGAAGCGCTGCAGCGCAGCGGAGGCGGGGAGGTGGGGCATGGTGCGCCTCGCTCGGTCAGGGGCGGCACAGCGCGGTGAGCGCGCGCACGTCCGGCAGCGAAGCGAGCGAGCCGCAGGCGGCGGTGATGTCGCGCGCCTTGGCTTCGCCCAGCACGGGCACCACGAGGGCCTGGAATTTCGCCTCCAGCTGCGCGTCCGACAGCGGGTTGCGCAGGGAGCCGATGGCGTCTTCCACGCGCACCTCCACGCGCCGGCCGTCCCGCAGGACGGCGGTCACGTGCACCGCGGCTTCGGCGATGGTGTCGTCCACCGTGGCCTGCACCTTGTCGCGCAGGGCCACCACCTGCGGGTCGTTGACGACCGCGTCGGAAAACTCTTCCTCGCCCGCGCGCCCGTGGATCAGGCCGACCGCGCAGCCGTGGTACACGCTGAACTTGCCCTGCAGGCCGTCTTTCGGTTCCTTCTTGCCGGTGAGTTCCAGCACCAGCGAGTGCACGCGCAGCTCGATGTGCTTCACCTGATCCGGCGTCACGCCCTGCCCGCGCAGTTGCACGCAGGCGTCGATGCTGGGGTGGATGACGATGCCGCAGGCGAAGGGCTTGTAGGTGTTGAACGAGATCTCGAAGCGTTCACCAAGTTCGTCCGTCGCTTCGTGCCAGGCGCGTTTGTCCGAGGCCACCTGCACGAAGCCGCGCGGCGCCTCCAGCGCGCGCGGGCTGGCGGTGAAGCCCTGGCTGGCCAGCAGCGCCGACATGAGGCCGGCGCGCGCCGCGCCGCCGGGGTGGAAGGGCTTGGTCATGGTGCCGAACTGCTCGCGCAGGCCGACCGGCTGCGAAGCCGCGATGCCGATGGCCATGGCGGTCTGCGCCTCGCTCAGCTTGAGCAGGCGCGCACAACCGGCCGCGGCGCCCAGCATGCCGGTGGAGCCGGTGATGTGCCAGCCGCGGTCGTAGTGGTCGGGGTACATCACGTTGCCGATGCGGCAGGCCACGTCGATGCCCAGCACCAGGGCGTCGAGCACCTCGCGCCCGCTGCTGCCCCGGTGTTCGGCCAGGGCCAGCACGGCCGAGGCCACCGGGCCGGCGGGGTGGATGATGGTTTTGAGGTGCGTGTCGTCGAAGTCGAAGGTGTGCGAGGTGATGCCGTTGACCAGCGCCGCGCTGGCCATGTCCACCCGCTCGCCGCGCCCGAGCACGCTGGCCTGCGGCGCGGGCTGCAGCAGTTGCACGGCGGCCACGGCGGCGTCCGCCGCTTCGTGTTGCGCCGCGCCGATGGCGCAACCCAGCCAGTTGTAGAAAGTGCGGTGGGCTTCGCGCTCCACGGCGTCGCTCCACCCGCGCGTGGGATGGCCGGCGACGAAGCGGGCGAGCAGGGCGGTGATGGGCGGGGCCGTGAGATCGGCGGGGACTTGGGTGTTGCGGGTCACGGGTTCGGGCTGCTGAAGTTGGAGAAAAAGGAACAGGGAAGACGTCGGGCGTCACTCGTCCAGGCGGATGTTTCGGGCCTTGGCCAGCGCGGTCCAGCGCGTGACGTCGGCCTTGATGTACTGGCCGAACTGCTCGGGCGTCATCGGCCAGGGCTCCACCGCTTCGCCCGCGAGCTTCTCGGCCAGCTCGGGCGCCTTGAGCACCGCGACCTGCGTTTCATTGAGGCGGCGCACGATGTCGGGCGGCATGCCGGCGGGGCCGACCACGCCATACCACTGCATGGCGTCGAAGCCCTTGAAGCCGACCTCTTCCATGGTCGGCACGTCTTTCAGTTGGGGGCTGCGCTGCTTGCCCGTCACGGCCAGCGCGCGCATGCGGCCCGAGCGCAGGTGCGGCAGGGCCGCGGCCAGGCCGGGGAAGACGGCCTGGGTCTGGCCGCCGAGCAGGTCGTTCATGGCGGGCGCCACGCCCCGGTAGGGGATGTGCAGCAGGAACATGCCCGTTTCCTGCTTGAGCAGCTCCATCGTGAGGTGGGTGAGCGAGCCCTGGCCGGCCGAGCCGTAGCTGAGCTTGCCGGGCTGGCGCTTCACGTAGTCGATGAACTCCTGGATGTCCTTGACCGGCACGCTGCTGTTGACCACCAGCACGTTGGGTGTGGCGCCGATCATGCCGATGGGGGTGAAGTCGGTGACGGCGTCGTAGCTGACGCGGCGCGTGGCGGGCGTGGTGCCGTGGGTGGCGACGTAGCCCTGCAGCAGGGTGTAGCCGTCGGCCGGTGCGCGGGCGGTGAGCTGGCAGGCCACCACGCCGCCGCCGCCGCTCTGGTTGTCCACGACGAAGTTCTGGTTGAGCAGCTTGCCCCAGCGCTCGGTGACCACGCGGGCGATCATGTCGCTGCCGCCGCCGGCCGCCACCGGGACGATGTAGCGCATGGAGCGCGCGGGGTAGGACTGGGCCAGGGCGAGCTGCGGCAGGGCCAGGGTGGCCCCCGCTGCCTGCAAGAGGTGGCGGCGTTGCATGGTGCTTGTCTCCTTCTTTGTGGGCGCATGTTGACAGTGAGGCAACCTGCTGTAAATTGCATCTTTCTGAGGCCTTGATGCATTGCTTGCAAGAATGAGAGACACCCCATGAGCACGCTCAAACCCACCTTGGCGGACCTGCGCGCCTTTGTCACCGTGGGTGAATTGCAGAGTTTTGCGGCCGCGGCCAAGGCCCTGCACCTGTCGCAGCCGGCGCTCTCGCGCCGCATCTCGCACCTGGAGGGCCTGCTGGACGTGCGCCTGTTCGACCGCACCACGCGCAGCGTGGAGCTCACCCAGCTAGGACAGCGTTTCCTGGGCCAGGTGCGCAGCGTGATCACCGACCTGGACCGCTCGGTGGTCGACCTTCACGACGTGGCCCACATCGAGGCCGGCGACGTCACGGTGGGCTGCGTGTTCTCCGCCGTGCACCACTTCCTGCCCGGGGTGATCCGCAGTTTTCGCGAACAGCACCCGCACGTGCTGGTGCGCATCATCGAAGAGGGTGCGGACGAGGTGCTCGCCAGCGTGAAGAGCGGCGAGGCGGACTTCGCGCTCAACTACACCGGCATGCAGGACCCGGAAGTCGAGTTCACGCCGCTGCTGAAAGAGGGCTTCGTGCTGGCCTGCCCGGTCGGGCACCCGCTGGCCAAACGCCGCTCGGTGCGCTGGGAGGAGATCGTGGACCACCCCTACGCGCTGGTGTCGCACGCCAGCCGCAACCGCGTGCTGATCGACCAGGCGCTGGCCGAGGTGACGCCGCTGCCCCGGCCGGTGTGCGAGTTCCGCCACATCTCCACGCTGATCGGCTTCGTGGACAACGGACTGGGCGTGGCCATCGTGCCGCAGCTCACGCTGCCGCACCAGCCGGCCTCGGTGGTGGGCGTGCCGCTGGAGCACCCGGTCATCAGCCGCACCATCGGCCTGACGCAGCGCACCGGGCGCAGCCTGTCGCCCGCGGCGGCGGCCTTTGCGCACCTGCTGACGCAAGCCAGCCGCGCCACCGCCCGGCGCAAGACTCGCTAGAAGTCAGTGCGCCGGTCGCGCAACTGCGAGTGCTGCCGCGTTTCGATCAGCGCGCTCCGCGTGAGGGTGGCGACGCGCAGGGCTTCCTCGCGCCCACCCTGGTCCATCACCGCACCGTCCGGCCCGCAGACCGTGCTCAGGCCGCCGTAGGTGGTGTCGCCTTCCTGGCCGCAAGCGTTGGCGTAGGCCACGAACACGCGGTTCTCCAGCGCGCGCGCCGGCAGCAGCACGCGCTGCACCTCGTCGAAGGCGATCATGTTGGCGGTCGGCACGAGGACCGCATCCACACCCTGCAGCGCGAGGCCACGCGCGGGCTCGGGGAATTCGATGTCGTAGCAGATCAGCAGGCCGAGTTGCCAGCCGCGCCAGGCGAAGACGGCAGGAGCCTGCGGTCCGGGGCTGAACTGCGCGCGGTCGACGTCGCCGAACAGATGGGTCTTGCGGTAGTTCGCGAGGCGCTGGCCGTCGGCATCGACGAACTGCACCGCGTTCCAGGGTTTTCCGTCGGCGCGCTGTTCGGGGTAGCCGTAGACGATGGCGATGCCGTGGCGCTGCGCGATGGCGGCCACGGCCTGCGCAAGCGCGCCGTCGGCCGGCTCGGCCAGGGCCGCCACGCCGGCCGCGCCGATCTGGTAGCCGGTGAGCGACATCTCGGGGCACAGCAGCAGCCCGGCGCCCTGGGCGCGCGCCTGCGCGGCGGTGGCGTCGAGCAGCACCAGGGCTTGCGAAGGGCTGCTCGCATAGGGGCACTGCCAGAGCGCGAGGGTGAGGGTGTCGTCCATGGTGTGAACACGTCCTAGTCCGGCAGGGCCATGGGCCCGAGTTCGGCGAACACGTCGCCGGGCCCGGGGTTGTCTGCGTGCGTGCGGCCGCCCAGGTGCTTCACGATGCCCCACACCGCGTTCAGCGAGGTCTGCACCGCGCCCTCGACCCAGGCGGGGGTGAAGGACACGTCGTCGCCCGCGAGGAAGATGCCGCGTTCGGCGGCCGCGAAGCCGTCCTGCATGAAATGGCTGTACATGCGGTGGTTGTAGCGGTAGTGGCCGGGCAGGGCACCCTTGAAGGCACCGAGGAAGTGCGGGTCGGCCTCCCACGAGACGCTGATCGGGTCGCCGATGATGTGGCTGGCGATGTCCACGTCGGGGTAGATCTTCTCCAGGGCCTGCAGCGCAAGCTGCACGCGCTTCTTCGTGCCGTGCGGCAGCATCTTGAGCGCGTCGCCCATCCAGGCGTAGCTCAGGCAGATCACGCCCGGCTGGTCGGGGCCGTTGTCGAACAGGTAGGTGCCGCGCGTGAGCCGGTCGGTGAGGGTCATGCCCATCTGCGGCCAGCCCTTTCTCTCCCCCTCCTCTCGAAGGTCGTTCCAGAACGCCCGGTCCACCATCACGAAGGTCTTGGACGACTGCATGTAGCGCGTTCGGTCCAGCGCCATCCAGTGCTTCTGCGAGAACAGCGCCTCTTCCACCGCGATCTGCGTGGTCAGCAGCCAGCTCTGGCAGGTGGTGAGCACGGCCGGGTAGCTGCGGGTGTTGCCCCAGGTGTCGGTGACGGCGAGTTCGTTGCTCGCCGCGCGCGCGATGGCCGTGACGCCGGGGCGCGGCGCGCCGTGGTGCAGGCTGGCCAGGGTGGTGCCGGCGGGCCAGTGGCGCAGTTCGTTCGCGGCCGGCGCGTGGTGCCACAGGCCCAGCGGCACCTGCTGCACACCGCCCACGATGAGGTGCTGGTTCTCGTCGCAGCCCGTGAGCACCACGCGCAGGATCTCGAGCATGGAGTTGGGGAAGTCGGAGTCCCAGCCGCCGGTGCCGAAGCCGACCTGGCCGAACACCTCGCGGTGCAGGAACGACAGGCGTGAGAAGGCTTTGGAGGTGGCGACGAAGTCGTAGAAGGTGCGGTCGTCCCACAGGGGGACGAGGCGGTTCCACAGGGCCTTGAGCTGGCCCGCGTCGCGCTCGCGCAATGCCTGCTGCAGGCCGGTGAAGCCGGCGCCTTCCTCCAGCGCCTGGGCCCAGGCCGCGGCCACCTCGCTGAACAGCGGCGGCAGGTCGGCCAGGGTGCGGCCCCAGTGCGTCCGGCCTTCGAGGTCGATCACGGTGCAGCCGGCGGCGGGCGTGAGCGGGTTCGGGAAGGGCTGGGTCTTCAGGCCGAGCCGGTTCACGTAGTGGAAGAAGGCGGTGCTCGACGCCGGAAAGCGCATGCCGCCCAGCTCGGCGATCGCGCCCTGGCCGCCCTCGAAGGCCTGCGAGCGCAAGCGCCCGCCCATGCGCGAGGCTTCGTAGACCACGGGCTTGAGACCCAGCTTCATCAGCTCGTAGGCCGCCACCATGCCGGCCATGCCGGCGCCGACGATGGCCACCTCCTGTCCCAATCGCTCGGCGGGCAACTCGCCCAGGCCTTGCGGGTGGGCGATCCAGTCGTCGAAGGCGAACGGAAAGTCGGGTCCGAACAGGGTCACGGGCGCATCGGCGCCGCGCAGTGGCGTTGGCATGGCGGAAACCTCCGGGTTCAGAACAGGCTGGTGAGAAGCCAGCCCGCCGTGCCCCACATCATCAACGCAACCAGGCCATCCAGCACGCGCCAGACGTGCAGCGAGTTGAGCCGGCGGCCGAGCCAGAAGGCGGCCGCGCCCAGGCTGACGAACCAGACCAGCGAGCCGGTGGCCGCGCCCAGGCCGAAGACCGCGCTGCCCTGGCCGTAGGCCAGCGAGGCGGTGCCGATCAGCACGGCGGTGTCGAGCCAGGCGTGCGGGTTCAGGAACGAGAAGGCCAGGGCGGCGAACACCGCCTGGCGCGGCGACACCGGTTCGGCGGCGGGGCTGCCGTCGGCGCTCAAGGGGTTGGCGCGCGGGCGCAGGAAACGCTGGAACGCCTGCCAGCCGTAGACGGCGAGGAACAGCACGCCCGCGCCGATCATCGCGCCGAGCAGCTTGTCCGACAGGCCGCCGAGCTGGGCCAGGCCCAGCACGCCCAGGCCGATGAGCACCACGTCGGCCAGCGCGCAGGTGAGCACGGTGAGCCACAGGTGCTGGCGCTGCAGGCCCATGCGCAGCACGTGGGCGTTCTGCGGGCCGATCGCCATGATCAGCGACATGCTCAGCACCATACCGGCGGTGAAGGTGGGAAAGGCGAGGGTCATGCGAACTCCGGAAACCAGGACGGGTGAATGGCCGGCAGTGTGCGCGCAAAACCGCATCATTTAAATCAAGTTAACTTAAACTCAGATCGATTGAAAATAACTTGAGTGAATGATGCTGGACGCCCGCCAACTCGACGCCCTGGCCGCCGTGGTCGAACACGGCGGCTTCGGCCCGGCCGCGCAGGCCCTCTCGCTCACGCTGGCGGCGGTGTCGCTGCGCATCAAGTCGCTGGAGGACACGCTGGGCCAGCGCCTGCTGGTGCGCGGCAAGCAGGTGCGCGCCACGCCGGCCGGGCAGGCGCTGCTGGCCCATGTGAAGCAGGTGCGGCTGATGGAGGCCGACCTGCTTGACGGCCTGCAGGGTGGGGCGCCGGCCCAGGGCGGCGTGCGCTGGCAGAGCCTGTCGGTGGCCATCAATGCCGATTCGGTGGCCGGCTGGTTCCTGCCCGGGGTGGCCGCGCTGCTGCAGCGCCACCACCTGCTGCTGGACATCATGATCGACGACCAGGACCACACGCACGGCGCGCTCAAGAGCGGCGACGTGATGGGCTGTGTGACCACGCTGTCCACGGCCATGCGCGGCTGCGTGGCCGAGCCGCTGGGCGTGATGCGCTACCACTGCGTGGCCTCGCCGGCCATGGCGCAGCGCTGCCGCACGCCCAGGGGGGCGGTTTCGGTCCACAAGCTGCTGGCGCAGCCGGCCATCATCTTCAACCGCAAGGACGCGCTGCAGGACGCCTTTCTGGAACAGCACTTCGGCCTGCGCCAGCCGCATTACCCGCGCCATTTCGCGCCGGCCGTCGAGGCGTTCGAGACCGCGGTCGAGCTTGGCCTGGGCTGGGGCATGGTGCCCGAACAGCACCTGCACCAGCGTCCGGCCCTGCAGGAGGTGTTGCCCGGCGCCACGGTGGACGTGGTGCTGTACTGGCAACACTGGGCGCACGAATCGCCCACGGCCCAGCGGCTCACGGCGGCGGTGAAGGCGGCCGCGCGGGAACGGCTGCGGCCCCTGGACGCCCCCGCCGCCTAAAATCGCACCCCTATGCTCAAGATCAAACAGGAACTGCTGGCCGGCCTGGCCAGCGCGCTCGACAGCCTCTCGCCCGGTGCCGGCGCCAAGGCGGCATTTGAATCGCCCAAGGTGGCGGCCCATGGCGACTTCGCCAGCACGGCGGCCATGCAGCTGGCCAAGCCGCTCAAGCTCAACCCGCGCCAGCTCGGCGAGAACCTGCGCGAGCTGCTGCTGGCGCAGCCGGTCTACCAGCGCTGGGTGTCGGAGATCGACCTGGCCGGCCCGGGTTTCCTCAACATCCGCCTCAAGCCCGAGGCCAAGCAGCAGATCGTGCGCGAGGTGCTGCAGGGCGGTGACGCGTTTGGCGTGCAGCCGTCCAACGGCCAGCGCCTGATGGTGGAGTTCGTCTCGGCCAACCCGACCGGCCCGCTGCACGTGGGCCACGGCCGCCAGGCCGCGCTGGGTGATGCGATCTGCAACCTCTACGGCACCCAGGGCTGGAGCGTGCACCGCGAGTTCTATTACAACGACGCGGGCGTGCAGATCGGCACCCTGGCCACCTCCACGCAGCTGCGCGCCCAGGGCGTCAAGCCGGGCGATGCGGGCTGGCCCGAGGCCGCCTACAACGGCGACTACATCCAGGACATCGCCAACGACTTCCTCGCGAAACAGACCGTGAAGGCCGACGACCGCGAGTTCACCGCCAGCGGCGATGTGAACGACCTCGACGGCATCCGCCAGTTCGCCGTGGCCTACCTGCGCCACGAGCAGGACCTGGACCTGCAGGCCTTCGCGGTGAAGTTCGACCACTACTACCTGGAGTCCAGCCTGTACACCAGCGGGCGCGTGGCGGCCACGGTGCAGAAGCTGATCGACGCCGGCAAGACCTACGAGCAGGACGGCGCGCTCTGGCTGAAGTCGACCGACTACGGCGACGACAAGGACCGCGTGATGCGCAAGTCCGACGGGTCCTTCACCTACTTCGTGCCCGACGTGGCGTACCACATCGCCAAGTGGGAGCGCGGGTTCAGCAAGGTCATCAACATCCAGGGCACGGACCACCACGGCACCATCGCGCGCGTGCGCGCCGGCCTGCAGGCCGCCGGTGTGGGCATTCCCCAGGGCTACCCCGACTACGTGCTGCACACCATGGTGCGCGTGGTGCGCGGCGGCGAAGAGGTCAAGATCAGCAAGCGCGCGGGCAGCTACGTCACGCTGCGCGACCTGATCGAGTGGACCAGCAAGGACGCGGTGCGCTTCTTCCTGCTCAGCCGCAAGCCCGACACCGAGTACACCTTCGACGTCGATCTCGCGGTGCAGAAGAACAACGACAACCCGGTGTACTACGTGCAGTACGCGCATGCGCGGATCTGCTCCGTGCTGGCTTCGTGGGGCGGCGATGCCGCCTTGCTGGCCGATGCCGACCTGTCCGCGCTGGACAGCGCGCCGGCGCAGGCCCTGATGCTGCTGCTGGCCAAGTACCCGGCGATGCTGAGCGACGCTGCGCGCGACTTCGCGCCGCACGATGTCACCTTCTACCTGCGCGAGCTTGCGGCCAGTTACCACAGTTACTACGACGCCGAGCGCATCCTGGTCGATGATGAGGGAGTGAAAAAGGCCCGACTGGCGCTGGTGAAGGCCACCGCGCAGGTATTGCACAATGGCCTGGCCGTGCTGGGCGTCAGTGCCCCGCAGAAGATGTGATGGTGAAACCAACGATGAAAAAGAAATCCTCCGCCAACCGAAGCAGCTTCGGCGGCACCCTCATGGGTTTCGTCATCGGCCTGCTCGTGGGCCTGGGCGCCGCGCTGGCCGTGGCCGTGTACGTGACGCGCGTGCCGATTCCGTTCGTGGACCGCAACGTGTCGCGCAACCCCGACCAGGACGCGCTCGAAGCCGAGCGCAACAAGGGCTGGAACCCGAACCGGAGCCTGGGGGGCGCCCCCGCCCCGGCCACCCCGGCGCCCGCCGTGCCTGCCGCAGGGGCACCCGGTGCCATCGTGGTGCCGCCGGCCGACGGCCAGGCCCTCCCGCCGGCACCCGCCGCGGGTGCCGCCACCCGGCCGGCCGGCGATCCGCTGGGCGACCTGGTGCAATCGCGCCTGGGGCAGCCTGGCGCTGCCGCACCGGCGCCCGCCGCGCCGGCCGCCACGGCCGCCGCTGCACCCGGGGCCGACCCCTTCACCTACTTCGTGCAGGCTGGCGCCTTCCGCACGCCCGAAGACGCCGAAGCCCAGCGCGCCAAGCTCGCCATGCTGGGCATCGATGCCCAGGTCACCGAGCGCGAGCAGAATGGCCGCACGGTCTATCGCGTGCGCGTGGGTCCCTTCAACCAGAAGGCCCTGGCCGACCTGACGCTGGAGCAGTTGCAGGTCAACCACATCGAATCGGCCCTGGTGCGCGTGCAGCGCTGAGGCCGTTCGCCGGCGGGAACTTTTACCGGCCCGGCCCGCCCCAACCGGGCCTGTTCCCCTGGAGTCCCATTTCATGCAACGTCGCGATTTTTCCCGTTCCCTGCTGGCGGCCGGCACCACCGCCCTGGGCGCCGCCGGTGGCCTCACCCTCACGCCGGCTCTGGCACAGCGCGTGGGCCCCAAGGAAGGCGTGGATTTCATCCGCCTGCCCAAGCTGGCCCCCGTGGACAGCCCGGCGAGCCAGGTCGAGGTGCTGGAGTTCTTCGCCTACAGCTGCATCCACTGCTTCAACTTCGAGCCGATCTTCGAGGAGTGGATCCAGAAGAAGCCGGCCTATGTGACGGTCAAGCGCATGCCGGTCGCCTTCAGCCCGCAGTTCGTGCCCATGCAGCGCCTGTACTTCACGCTGGAAGCCATGAACCTGGTCGACAAGCTGCACGCCAAGGTGTTCCAGGCCTTCCATGGGGAGCGCCTGCCGCTGACCACGCCGCCCGCGATCATCGACTGGGTGGCCAAGCAGGGCGTGGACCGCGCGAAGTTCACCGAGATCTTCGACCTGCCCGCGACCGGCAAGAAGGCGCAGCGCGCCGTGGACCTGCAAGATGCCTACGCGATCGAAGGCACGCCCGCCCTGGGCATCGCCGGCCGCTACTACCTGCCCGGCCAGGGCCCGCGCACCCTGGCCACGGCCAGCGCCCTGATCGCCGAGCTGCGCAAGGCCTGAGGCCCGTTCTGTGCAGTGCACCACGCCCGCCGCGCGCGGGCCTGGTGTCGGGTGGGGGAAGCGGCTGCTCGCCGCTACAATGAATGCAAGTTTCGTGCCCTCAAATCCCATGCCTGTCCTCCCCACTTCCCGCCGCGCCGTTCCCTGGGCCCTCTGCCTGACCGCTGCGCTGTGGTGCGCGGGCACCGCCCACGCCGAAAAAGCCGACCGCAACCTGCCGCTGAACGCCGAGGCCGATGCCCTGCGGCACGACGACGCGCGGCAGACTAGCGTGTTCACCGGCAACGTCGTGATCACCAAGGGCACCATCCTGATCCGCGGCGACCAGGTCGAGGTGCGGCAGGACGCGCAGGGCAACCAGTTCGGTGTCGTGCTCGGCAAGCCGGGCTTCTACCGCCAGAAGCGCGACAACGTGGAAGAGTTCATCGAAGGCACGGGCCAGCGCATCGACTACGACAGCAAGGCCGATACCGTGAAGTTCACCGGCAATGCCGTGCTCAAGCGTTTCAAGGGCACGCAGCTCAACGACGAGACCACGGGCAACGTGATCGTCTACAACAACACCACCGACGTGTTCACCGTGGACGGCGGCGCCGCCAACCGCACGCCGCAGAACCCCACCGGCCGGGTGCGCGCCATGCTCACGCCCGTGCCCAAGGAAGGCGCGACGCCCGCGCGGGCCCCCGCGCCCGCTGCACCGGCCACGCTCAAACCCAGTCCCCAGCTTGAAGAGGGTCGCCAGTGACCGACCCGTCCCCCAGCC
>NZ_JBWKZH010000015.1:0-289 GCF_059424305.1 Hydrogenophaga sp. GW456-12-10-14-TSB4
CGCCTCCCGCCGAAGCCCGCCCCACCCCGCCGTCCATGGCGCCGGTTTCCGGCTCGCTCATGCTGCGCGTGCTGCTGGGCCTGGTGACGGTGGCGTTCATCTGGATCCTGCTGCCGTTCTACGGCACCATCCTCTGGGGCTCGATCATCGCGCTGCTGTTCGTGCCGCTGAATCGCTGGCTGCTGCCACGCCTGGGGCAACGCCGCAACATCGCGGCGCTGACCACCATGTTGGCCGCCCTGGTCATCGTGGTGCTGCCCACGGTGCTGGTGGTGGGGGGGCGGGGGCG
>NZ_JBWKZH010000015.1:299-88852 GCF_059424305.1 Hydrogenophaga sp. GW456-12-10-14-TSB4
CCTCGCTGGCGCGCGAGGCCACCCAGCTCTACGCCCGCATCGAATCGGGCGAGCTCAAGCCCGCGCTGTGGCTGCGCAGCGTGTTCGAAGCCCTGCCCGACTGGCTCACCGACCTGCTCGCGCGCGTCGGCCTGGGCAATGTCGACCTGATCCAGCGCAAGCTCACCCAGGCCCTCACCCAGGGCAGCCAGTTCATCGCCACGCAGACCTTCAACCTGGGGCAGGACATGCTGGGCCTGTTGATCAGCCTGGGCATCGCGCTCTACCTGGCCTTCTTCCTGGTGCGCGACGGCGGCAGCATCGTGCGCTCGATCCGGCTGGCGATCCCCCTGCCGCCCGACGACAAGCAGGAGCTGCTGGAGCAGTTCGGCACCGTGCTGCGCGCCACCGTGAAAGGCAACCTCGTGGTCGCGCTGGTGCAGGGTGCGCTGGGCGGCCTGGCGTTCTGGGTGCTGGGCGTGAACGCGGCGTTGCTGTGGGCGGTGCTCATGGCCCTGCTCTCGCTGCTGCCCGCCGTCGGCGCCGGGCTGGTGTGGGGCCCGGTCGCGATCTGGCTGTTCGCCACCGGCGAGGTCTGGCCGGCGGTAGGCCTGACGCTGTACGGCGTGTTCGTGATCGGCCTGGTCGACAACGTGCTGCGCCCGCTGCTGGTGGGCAAGGACACCGGCATGCCGGACTACCTGGTGCTGATCAGCACGATCGGCGGTATCGCGGTCATGGGCATCAACGGCTTTGTGATCGGCCCGGTGATCGCGGCGATGTTCGTGGCGGTCTGGGACATCCAGACCGCGACCCGGGTGCGCGCGCGGGCGGCCTCCCTGGCGGCCGACACCCCCCCTCCCGCGGCCCCGCCCATTGACAAGGGCAGCGAACCGCACTGACCATGCAGCCCATGAACAACCCCTTCGCGCTCTGCGCCGTTGCGCTGCTTCCGTGGCTGGCCGCCTGCTCCACCACCACGCCCACGCCACCGGCCAGCGAGCGCTCACCCATCATGTGCACGCAGGACGTGCTGCAGTGCCCCGATGGCCGCTTCGTCGGCCGCACCCCGCCGGGCTGCGTCTTTGTCTGCGCCGCCAACACCGCCCCAGCCGCGCGCTGACGCGGCCTGGCGCCACCCCGGCCTGACGGGGCTGGTGGCGGCGCTGGCCTGGTTCGGCCTGGGGTTGCAGCTGCTGCTGTCGTTGCGGCTGGTCGTCGCACAAGGCGGCACGCTCCTGGGCGGGCTGGTGGTCTACCTCGGTTACTTCACCGTGCTCACCAACCTGCTGATGGCCCTGAGCCTGAGCCTGGCGTTGCTGCGCCCCACCAGCGCCGCCGGGCGCTGGTGCCGGCGACCGGGGGTGGCCACGGCGGTGGCCGTGAGCATCGCGCTGGTGGGCCTCACCTACCACCTGCTGCTGCGCCACGTCTGGGACCCGCAGGGCCTGCAGAAAGTGGCCGACGTCACGCTGCACTACGCCTTGCCGCTGCTGGGCGTGCTGCACTGGTGGCTGGCGGTGCCGCCCGCGCGCATGGCCTGGCACGCGCCGCTGGCCTGGTCGCTCTGGCCGCTGGCCTACCTGGGCTACGCGCTGCTGCGCGGCCTCTGGCTCGGCACCTACCCCTACCCGTTCATCGACGTGGCCGCGCTGGGCTACCCGCACACCTTGCTGAACGCGCTGGGCCTGTGGGCGGTGTTCCTGCTGGTGGGCGCGGCCTTCGTGGCGGTCGCCCGCTGGCGGCTCAGACCGCCGCCGCGCTGAGCAGCCGCTGCACCAGCGGGTGCTGCACCTTGCGCGCGGTGCCAATGGCATAGAAGTGCTCCTGCACGCCCTCGCAGGGGCCAACCCCCCGCAGGCCGTAGGCCTGGGCGAGTTGCTCGCGCATGCGCTCGGCGGCCGGCAGCACGCCCATGCCGGAGGCGCCGAAGGTGGCCAGCAGCGCACTGTCCTCGAACTCGCCCACCACGCGCGGCACCACCCGCTGGCGCTCGAACCACTGGTCGATGCGCAGGCGCACCGAGGACTGCGCCGTGGGCAACAGCACCGGCACCTGCGACAGGCAACGGGGGAAATCGCGCCGGGCCGCGTCCAGCCAGGCCGGGGGCGCGTACCAGCCCAGGGGCGACGAGCCCAGCGCGTGGCTGTACAGCTTGAGGTTGGGGTTGGCCGGCGCGGGCCGGTCGGACAGCACCACGTCGAGCCGGTGCAGCGCGAGCGCGGCCAGCAGGTCGTCGAAGCTGTCCTCGTGGCAGAGCAGGCGCAGGTTGGCCTCGGTCAGCACCGGCGCGAGCAACTCGCGCACGGCGAGCTTGGGCAGGCCGTCGGAGATGCCCACCACCAGACGCACCCGCTGCCCGCCAGCGGCGTCGCTCACCGCGCCGCGCAGTTGCTCGCCCAGCGAGAAGATCTGCTCGGCCAGGGCCAGCGCCGCCTGGCCCGCCTCGGTGAGCGCCAGGCCGCGCCCGGCCGGCTTGAACAGCGCGTGGCCGAGCGCCTGCTCCAGCTGGCGCACCTGCGCGCTCACGGTCTGCACCGCCATGCCCAGGCGGGCCGCCGCGTGCGACATGCCGCCTTCCTTGGCCGTGACCCAGAAGTAATACAGGTGCCTGTAGTTGAGTTCCTGGTCCACAGTTCGATTTTTCAGGATGATTGATCTCTGATTTTCTGCTTTTTGCGAAACCCAGGACCGGCTATGGTCATGGTTTCCCTTCAACAAAGGACTTGCACGCCCATGCGCACCCATCCCATCCACAGCCCGTCAGCGAGAGCCCTGTCATGAAGCCGCTGATCTGGGGTGTTTTCGGTCTGCTCGCCCTGTGCTGGACCGGTCTGGCCGCGGCCTCGGTGGAAATCACCGAGTGGTTGCTGACCCTGGTGGGCTCGGGCCAGGCGACCGACCTGGCCACCGCCACGGGCCAATGGCCGGTGCCCGACTGGCTGGCCCTGTGGGTCGATCCGGCCTGGGTGAAAGCCATGCAGGGCGCGTGGCTGGGCCTGGTGCAGTGGCTGGGCCAGGTCCTGCCCACCACCGGCGGCCTGATGGCCTGGGTCACACCCCTGGTGTGGACCGCCTGGGCGCTGGGCATGGTGTGCCTGCTGGTGCCGGCGATCGCGCTGCACTGGGTGGCCGGCCGCCTGAAACTGCCGCCCCGCCCCGTCCGGGGTTGAGCCCCGGGCGCGGCGCGCCGAAACCACAGCAGCGTGCGCAATGCACGGACCGGGGAGAAACGGGCCGGCGCGTCACGAGGGAAGTGAGGACCGACCCCTAAAATCGGCCCACACTTTCCTGGACGCACACCTTGACGCCCAACACCACCCCCGCGCCCACCGACACCTGCCCGCTCTATGTGGACCTGGACGGCACGCTCACACACAGCGACACCCTGCACGAGTCGGCCATGCTGTTCGTGCGGGCCAACCCGCTGAACCTGCTGCGCATGCTGACCTGGCTGCCGCTGGGCAAGGCCGGCTTCAAGCAGCGGCTGGCCAGCGCGGTGCGGCCCGACCCGGCGCGCCTGCCCTACAACGAACCCTTCGTGCAGTACCTGCGCGACGAACACGCGCGCGGCCGGCCCCTGGTGCTCGCCAGCGCGGCCGATGCGCGCATCGTGCAGGATGTGGCCTCGCACCTGGCGGTGTTCGACGACAGCCTGGGCACCAACGCGCAGGCCGACGGCGTCAACCTCAGCCGCGGCAACAAGCGCGCGGCGATCGACGCGCACGCGCGCGCCCACGGCCACGGCAGCTGGGCCTACGCCGGCAACAGCCGCGACGACCTCGATGTGTGGGCCGGCAGCGCCGAGGCGGTGGCGGTCAACGCCCCCGGCGGCGTGGTGGCCTCGCTGCAGCGCACGCACCCGCAGGCCCGCGTGTTCGAGCGCGAGCCCCTGCGCCTGAAGACCGTGCTGCGCGCGATCCGGCTCAAGCAATGGTCCAAGAACGGCCTGCTGTTCATCCCGCTGCTGGCCGCGCACTCGCTGGACCCCGCACTCTGGGGCGCGGTGTGGCTCGCCTTCATCGCCTTCGGCCTGTGCGCCTCGGCGACCTACCTGGTCAACGACCTGCTGGACCTGCCCAACGACCGCGCGCACCGCATCAAGCGCCACCGCCCGCTGGCCTCGGGGGCGATCGGCATCACCACCGCCGTCGGCCTGGGGGTGGCCATGCTGGTGCTGGCCTTCGTGCTGGCCTTCGCGGTCTCCACCGGCTTTGCCGTGGTGCTGCTGGCCTACACCGTGACCACGCTGGCGTATTCGATGTACCTCAAGCGGCTGGCGCTGATCGACGTGCTGGTGCTCTCGGGCCTGTACACGCTGCGCATCGGCGCGGGCGCGGTGGCCTCCGGCGTGGACCTGTCCAACTGGCTGCTGGCGATCTCGATCTTCCTGTTCCTGAGCCTGGCGCTGGTCAAGCGCTGCGCCGAACTCGAAGAGCTGGAGGACGACCAGCGCACGCTCGCGCCCGGCCGGGGCTACCAGCCGCGCGACCTGGCCTCGCTGCGCGCCATGGGCATGTCCAGCGGTTTCATGGCGGTGCTGGTGCTCACGCTCTACATCGACAGCCAGAACAGCCAGAAGCTGTATGCCCACGCCGACTGGCTGTGGGCCGCCGCGCCGGTGCTGCTGCTGTGGATCATGCGCATCTGGCTCAAGACCGGGCGGCGCGAGCTGCACGGCGAGGACCCGCTGCAGTTCGCGCTGAAAGACCCGTTCAGCTGGGTCACGCTGCTCGTGATGGGCGGCATCGGCTTCGTGGCCACCGTCGGTTTCTGAACCCAGGACACCCCCTCCCATGAAATCCATCGCCCTGGGCCTGGCCCTGTTCTGCGTGCTGCTGTCTTCGGCCGCGCAAATCGCCATGAAGCGCGGCATGGGCGCGCCCAGCGCCGCCGCCGACGTCGGCAGCACCTACCTGCAGGCGCTCAGCAGCCCGCTGGTGTGGGTGGGCCTGATGCTCTACGGCGCCAGCGCCGTGCTCTGGCTGTGGGTGCTCTCGCGGCTGGACGTGAGCGTGGCCTACCCGCTGGTGAGCCTGGGCTTCGTGGTCACGCTCGCGCTGGGCGTGCTCTGGCTCGGCGAACCCTTCTCGTGGCTGCGCGTGGCCGGCTGCACGCTGATCGTGGTGGGCGTGAGCCTGCTTGCCCTGGATGCCTGACCCCCTGCCCATGCGCGCTTCCGAATTTTCCGCCCACACCTCGCGCCAGATCTTCTGGGTCGCGTTCGCCGTCACCCTGCTGCTCAAGCTGGTCATCGCCGCCGGCTTCCCCATCACCGGCGACGAGGCCTTCTTCTACCAGTGGGGCGTGTTCCCGGCCTGGGGCTACTCCGACCACCCGCCCATGGTGGGCTGGCTGATCGCGGCGCTGCGCCAGATCGGCGACCACCCGCTGGCGCTGCGCAGCTTCACGCTGCTGCTCACCAGCTTCATCGCGCTCGGCGTGGTGGACCTGCTGCGCCGCTTCCTGCCGGAAGACCGCGAAGCCAGCGCCTGGCTGGCGGGTGCGGTCTACCTGGCCATGCCCTGGTCGTGGATGTTCGTGCTGGTGACCACCGACACGCCGCTGATCTTCTTCATGGTGCTCTCGGCCTGGTGCTACCTGCGCGCCGACACCGGTGCGCAGCGCGGCAGCGTGCCCTGGTACGCACTGGCCGGCGCCTTCCTCGGCCTGGCCTTCCTCTCCAAGTACTTCGCGGCGCTGCTCGGCTTCGCCTACGCAGCGCACTGCTTCGGCTGGCGGCGCGAACGCTGGTGGGCGCCGTTCCTCATCTTCGTGCTCGCCCTGCCCTCGATCGCGCTCAACATCGCCTTCAACGCCACGCACGGCTGGAGCAACGTGATGTTCAACGTGTTCAACCGCAACGAGGGCTCGTCGTGGTCGTTCGAGACCTTCGGCGTGTACCTCGCGATGGCGATCTACCTGCTCACGCCCTGGCTGCTCTGGCGCGCGCTGGCCGCGCGGGGCGCATCCGGCGTCTCGCCCACCACCCAGCGCACGCTGGCCGTGCTGTGGCTGTTCCCGCTGATCCTGTTTGCGCTGCTGAGCACGCGCCGCACCATCGGCCTGCACTGGGTGCTGGGCTTCGTGCCGCTGTTCGTGGTCTGGGCCGGCCTGCGGCTGGACGCGCGCGCCCTGCGCCGCAGCCTGACCTGGACCGTCGCGCTCTCGGTGCCCCACTTGCTGGTGGTGGCCGCCATCGCCTGGGCGCCGCTCTCGTGGTGGCAGCCCTTCAAGATCTACGACCGCGCGGTCTTCCTGCGCGAAACCGCCGCCGTGGTCGCCGCGCTGGAAAAAGACCTGCCGGCCGGTGCCACGCTCATGGGTCGCACCTACAACCCGGCGGCCATGCTGGCCTTCCACCACCGGCAGTACGTGCCGGTGTTCGGCGTGGGCAAGCACCATGCGCGGCAGGACGACCAGATCGTCGACTTCCGCCGCTACGACGGCCAGCCCATCCGCGTGTTCCTCTACGACGAACCCAAGCTGGAGGAGTTCGCTCCCTACTTCGAGCGCGTGAGCGCCAAGCGTTTCGACGTGGACGGCGTTGCCTTCTACGCGGTCGACGGCCAAGGCTTCAAGTACCAGCCCTTCCACGACACCGTGCTGGCCGAAGTCGCCCGCGAGTTCCACGACATCCCGACATGGCTGCCCATCCTCGGCAGCCCCTTCTGCGAGCGTTACGGCTTCGCCATGTGTTCGCCAGGCCGCCCCTGATCAGGCTGAGGCAAACGCGACACGGGGCGCCACCGCACACATCAGCTCATAGCTGATGGTTCCCGCCGCCGCGGCCACCTCATCGATCGGCAACACCTGGTCGGAGGAGGAAGCCCGACCCCACAGCGTCACCTCCGACCCGATCCCCGCCGCCGCGATCGGCGAGAGGTCGACCACCAGCATGTCCATGCTCACCCGCCCGACCAGCCGCGTGCGCACCCCGTCCACCAGCACTGGCGTCCCGGTGAGCGCATGGCGCGGATACCCGTCCGCATACCCGCAGGCCACCACCCCGATGCGCATCGGCCCCTCGGCCGTGAACGTCGAGCCGTAGCCCACGGTATCGCCCGCCTGCAGCGACTGCGTGCCGATGATGCGGCTGGACAGCGTCATGGCCGGCTGCAGGCCCCAGTCGCTCGCGCGCTTCTCGGGGAAGTCGGGCGCGCTGCCGTACAGCGCGATGCCCTCGCGCACCCAGTCGGCCGACAGGCTTTGCGCTCCGCGCAGCGCCAGCTTGGCATGGCGCAGGATGGCCGCGCTGTTGCACAGCGTGCGCTCGCCCGGCAGGTCGGCGGTGGCGGCCTCGAACGCGGCCACCTGGTGCGCAATGCCGCGCGCGCCGTCGGCGTCGCTGAAGTGCGTCATGAGCGAAATCTCGTCCACCTGCGGCAACGCATTGAGCCGCGCCCAGGCGCTGCGGAACGCGGCGGGCGTGAAGCCCAGGCGGTTCATGCCGCTGTTGAGCTTGAGGAACACGCGGTGCGGCACCTGCGTCTTGTGCGCGGCGAGCCAGTCGATCTGTTCGTTGCAGTGCACCGTGTGCCACAGGTGCAGGCGCGAACACAGCTCCAGGTCGCGCGGCTCGAACACGCCTTCGAGCAGGTGGATGGGGCCACGCCAGTCGAGCGCGCGCAGGCGCTCGGCCTCGGCCAGGTCCAGCAGCGCGAAGCCGTCGGCGCTGCGCAGCGCGTCGAAGCAGCGCTCGATGCCATGGCCGTAGGCATTGGCCTTGACCACCGCCCACACGCGGGCGTCGGGGGCGAAGTCGCGCGCGCGCGCCAGGTTGTGTTGCAGGGCGTCGGTATGGACGGTGGCAAGAATGGGACGGGGCATGGCGGGCGGCGGGAGGCGTCGAGGGAACGTGCGGGAAGTCGCGGGACGGGCCGTCGGATGCACACCGGGGGGAACCCGCCCCGGTATTTTCAGGGTGGCGTGCTATAACCCGGCATCGTCTGGAGACCCGTCAACTGTCGCACAAAAAAGGCCGGTGCATCGGCTCAGCTCCCCCTGGCTGAAGCGCCCCGGCACACAAAATCATCTCCATGAAGCGCGGCTTCTACACCATCATGACGGCGCAGTTCTTCAGCTCGCTGGCGGACAACGCGCTGTTCGTGGCTGCGATCGAACTGCTCCGCACGCGCGGCGCACCCGAGTGGCAGAGCGCCGCTCTGGTGCCGCTCTTTGCGCTGTTCTATGTGGTGCTCGCGCCCTTCGTCGGCGCCTTCGCCGACGCCAGGCCCAAAGGCCAGGTCATGTTCATCAGCAACGCCATCAAGGTGGCGGGCTGCCTGCTGATGCTGGTGGGTGTGCACCCCTTGCTGGCCTACACCCTGGTGGGCCTGGGCGCGGCGGCCTACTCGCCGGCCAAGTACGGCATCCTCACCGAGCTGCTGCCGCCCTCGCAGCTGGTCAAGGCCAACGGCTGGATCGAAGGCCTCACGATCGCCTCCATCATCCTGGGCGTCCTGCTCGGCGGCCAGCTGGTGAGCCCCTGGATCTCGACCCGGCTGCTGGCCGTCGACCTGCCCGGTATCCACCATGCGGCCGAAGCGGCGATCGCCGCGCTGGTGGTGGTGTACGCACTGGCCGCCTGGTTCAACACCCGCATCCCGCTCACCGGCGTGACGCCGCGGCCGATGCCGAAGAACCCGCTGGCCCTGCTGCCCGATTTCTGGCGCTGCAACAGCCGCCTGTGGCGCGACCGCCTGGGCCAGATCTCGCTGGCCACCACCACGCTGTTCTGGGGCGTCTCGGGCAACCTGCGCTACATCGTGCTGGCCTGGGCCGGCGCCGCGCTGGGCTATGGCACCACCCAGGCCTCTTCGCTGGTCGGCGTGGTGGCGGTCGGCACGGCGGTGGGCGCGGTGGTCGCCTCGATGCGCATGCGGCTGGACCAGGCCACTCGCGTGATGCCGCTGGGCATCGCCATGGGCCTGCTGGTGATCCTGATGAATTTCATCGACAACGTCTGGGTGGCCGCGCCCTTCCTGGTGCTGCTCGGCGGCCTGGGCGGTTTCCTGGTGGTGCCGATGAACGCGCTGCTGCAGCACCGGGGCCACAACCTGATGGGCGCGGGCCGCTCGATCGCGGTGCAGAACTTCAACGAGCAGGCCTGCATCCTGACCCTGGGTGCGCTCTACAGCTTCTCCACCGGCATGGGCTGGTCGGCGTTCGCGGCCATCACGGCCTTTGGTGTGCTGGTGGCCGGCTGCATGGGGCTGATCGCGCTGTGGCACCGCCACAACCAGCGCACGCACCCGCACGAGCTGGAGCGCCTGCTGGAAATCGCCCGCCGCGACGACCTGCACGGCTAGAACAAAGCGTTCAGAACCCCACGTTGGTGGGCGCGAAGCCGTTCAGGCTCACCAGGCGGTGCTGGGCCAGCACCTTGTAGAGCTCGGCCTCGCCCACGGAGCGTGAGAGGTAGGCGTCGCTGCCGGCCAGACCGGCCTTCATGCGGTCCATGCTGCCGGCGGTGGGCGCGAACATGATGACCACCGGTGCGCCCTTGGGGCCCTTGGTCTGTTTGGCGGCGCGGCAGATGTGGTTGGCGTCGGGCTCGCCCTTGAGGCGGTCGATCGCCACCACGCGGTAGGGGTGGGCCTTGAGCATGACCAGGGCCTGCGCGCCCTCGCGCGACCAGTCCACCGTGAGGCCGTATTTCTTGAAGCGCTTGAGCAGGATGCGCCCTTCCACCAGGCTTTCGGCCACCAGCAGCATGTCGCCGCGCGTCACTTCGGGCACGGGCGCGGCCTTGTCGGCGCTGAGCCGGGACTTGGGCGAACGGGTGCGCGGCGCCGGCGGGGCGGGCAGGTCTTCGAGGCTGCCGAAGTCGGTCATGCCCATCACGCCAGGGCGCACGGCGGGTGCAGGCGCGGGCGCGGTGCGCCCAGGCGGGGGCACCGTGCTGCGCAGGTGGGCGGCGTCGCCGCGCTCCAAGGGACGCGTGGGCGGGAATTCGGTGTCGGGGGAGCGGCGCCGACCGCCGCGCACGGCCGGCACCAGGGCCGACGGCGGCAAGGCGCCGAAAGGCTGGGTCAGCGCAAAGCCCCGGTCCGCCCCGGCACCGGGCGCGACCAGAGGCGGATGCTGGATCGGCACCGCGCGGCCGCTGGCCAGCTTCATGCTCGCGTCCAGTCCCTGGAACTGGGACGACTGGAATGGGGCTTCACCCGCACCATGGACGGCGGTGGCATCGGGCGTCCGGCGGCGCGCGGGCTCGGGCGGGGTCGCACCCACGATCTCGTCGAGCGCGGCCAGCATGGCGACCAGCTTGACGGGCTTGCGCTGCAGCGGCCAACCGGTGCCGGCGTCGGAACTGCCGACCAGCATGACGCGCCCGGGCAGTTCGGCATCGCGCACCAGCAGCACGGCCTGCACGTTGTCGGCGTTGACGATCAGGATCTGCGCGTCCATGACTTCGTCCTGCACCAGGTAGCCCGGAGGCCGGCGCGACGCCAGGCGAAAGAACGATTCGAATGTGGACGATTCGGCCTGGGAAAACCCCACCAACGCCACCGAGTAGGCAGTCACCATCTCCAGCCCCAGTTTTGTTATTGAATGTTGCGAGGCAGTATGCCTTCACCGGCCAGGGCTTTGGAAGAGGGAAGCGTTCACGCCAG
This sequence comes from Hydrogenophaga sp. GW456-12-10-14-TSB4, assembly GCF_059424305.1. NCBI lineage: Bacteria > Pseudomonadati > Pseudomonadota > Betaproteobacteria > Burkholderiales > Comamonadaceae > Hydrogenophaga > Hydrogenophaga sp. GW456-12-10-14-TSB4. Next base: position 10,898 of record NZ_JBWKZH010000015.1, read on the forward strand.
CTCCTGCAAATGCACCTTTCGTCGTACATCGGCGTGCCGGCGCACAATCCGTCACACTGCATCCCCCCCTCCCAGGAGCCCCGCATGAGCAGCATCTATGACTTTGAAGCCCAGTCCATCGACGGCAAGCCCGTGCCTTTGCGGCAGTTCGAGGGCAAACCTCTGTTGATCGTCAACACCGCGAGCGCCTGCGGTTTCACGCCACAGTTCGGCGGGCTGGAGAAGTTGCACCAGGCCTACGGGTCGCGGGGTCTGGTGGTGCTGGGTTTTCCGAGCAACCAGTTCGGCGCTCAGGACCCGGGCAGCAACGACGAGATCGCCAGTTTCTGCCAGCTCAACTATGGCGTGAGCTTTCCCATGATGAGCAAGATCGACGTGAACGGCGCGAACGCCCACCCGCTGTACCAGTGGCTGACGGCCGAGGCCCCGGGCCTCCTGGGCAGCAAGGCCATCAAGTGGAACTTCACCAAGTTCCTGGTGGGCAAAGACGGCCGGGTGCTCAAGCGCTACGCGCCGCAGGATGCGCCGGAGAAGCTTTCCAAGGACATCGAGGCGGCGTTAAGCTGACCCCCCCGCGCCGGCTTCGCCGTCACCCCCCCCAGGGGGCGGCACTGGCGGCCGGGCAAAGCCCGTTCCGCGTGCCCTTGGCAAATGCACCTGCCGCCGGCGCGCGTGACTTGATCCAGGATGCCGCGGAACGGGCTTTGCCTGGCCGCAGGCATCGCCCCCCCGGGGGTGACGGCGAAGCCGGCGCGGGGGGTCAACCCAAAATTTCGTCGAGCACCTCGACCCAGTGCCGCACCGGCGTGGCGGTGCCGCTCTGCAGGTGCGTGATGCAGCCGATGTTGGCGCTGGCGATCACCGCGGGTTGCAGCTCGCGCAGGTGGCCGAGCTTGCGGTCGCGCAGGGTGTGGGCCATGTCGGGGTTGAGCACCGAGTAGGTGCCGGCCGAGCCGCAGCACAGGTGGGCTTCGGTCTTCGCCACCTGCACGGTGAAACCCAGCGCCCCCAGATGCTGCTCCACCCCGCCCTTGAGCTGTTGACCATGCTGCAGCGTGCAGGGTGGGTGGAAGGCCACCACACGCGCCACATCGGGTGCGCGCTTCAGCAGGGGTCGCAGCACCGGCACCAGCGCGGGCAGCAGCTCGCTCAGGTCGCGCGTGAGCTCGCTCACGCGCGCGGCCTTGGCCGCGTAGGCCGGGTCGTCCTGAAGGATGTGCCCGTACTCTTTCACCGTCACACCGCAGCCCGAGGCGTTCATCACGATGGCCTCGACGCCGCTCTCGATCAAAGGCCACCAGGCGTCGATGTTGGCGCGCATCTGGGCGCGCCCGCCGTCCTGGTCGTTGAGGTGGAACTTCACGGCGCCGCAGCAACCCGCTTCGGGCGCCAACACCCCTTGGATGCCGGCGGCGTCGAGCACGCGCACAGTGGCGGCATGGATGCTCGGCATCATGGCCGGTTGCACGCAGCCCGCGAGCAGCAGCACGCGGCGCGCGTGCGAGCGCGTGGGCAACTTGCCGGCGGCGCGCGGCACCGGCACCTTGTCCTTGAGCAGGCCGGGCAGCAGCGGGCGCACCGCCTGCCCGAGCTTCATGGCCGGCGCGAACAGCGGTGAAGTCAGGCCTTCCTTGAGCAGCCAGCGCACGGCTTTTTCGCCCATCGGGCGCGGCACCTTCTCGTCCACGATCTGGCGGCCGATGTCGACCAGGTGGCCGTAGTCCACGCCGCTGGGACAGGTGCTTTCGCAATTGCGGCAGGTGAGGCAGCGGTCCAGGTGCAGCTGGGTCTTGCGCGTCGGCTCCGCGCCTTCGAGCACCTGCTTCATGAGGTAGATGCGCCCGCGCGGGCCGTCGAGCTCGTCGCCGAGCACCTGGTAGGTGGGACAGGTGGCGGTGCAGAAGCCGCAGTGCACGCACTTGCGCAGGATGGCTTCGGCCGCGCGGCCGTCGGCGCGCTGCTGGTATTCGGGAGAGAGCTGGGTCTGCATGGATCGGTTCCGGTCAGCCCATGCGGCCCGGGGTGAAGAGGCCCGCCGGGTCGAATTCGGCGCGCAGGCGTTGCGTGATGGTGGCGATGGCGGCGCCCGAGCGGTCGAAGCGCGGCACGCCGGGCGCGCCGTCGGCCCCGGCGCGGAACAGCGTGGCGTGGCCGTTCACCGCCGCGGTGGCCGCGCGGATCTGGCCCGCGGCGCTCGCGGGCGCCCACAGCCAGCGCTGCGCACCCTGCCATTCGATCAGCGGCGCCCAAGGCAGGCCCAGCACCGGTGCGGTCTGCGGCACCGAGAGGCGCCACAGGGCGTGATCGGCGGTCGGGGCCTGGAAGAAGGGCAGGCGCTGGTCGCGGCCGTCGGCCCAGTCGCGGCCAGCGGGCTCGGGGGCCAGGCGGGTACCGCCGGCCTCGCGCGCCATGCGCTCGCCCGCGGCCTCCACCGCCGCGACCGCACCGCGCAGGCGCACGGTGAGGCGGTCCGCCGCCCAGCGGCTGGCATTGATCGGCAGCGGCTGACCGCCCCAGCGGTGCAGTTGCTCCAGCGCCTCGTGCTGGCCGAGCGAAAACACCAGCGTGGCCTCGGCCGGCGCCACCGGCAGCACCTTGAGGCTGACCTCGGTGATCACGCCCAGCGTGCCCAGGGAGCCGGCGAGCACGCGGCTGACGTCGTAGCCGGCCACGTTCTTCATGACCTGGCCACCAAAGGTGAGCAGCTCGCCACGCCCGTTGATGAAGCGCGCGCCGAGCACGAAGTCGCGCACCCCGCCGGCGCTGGCGCGCGCCGGGCCCGCAAGGCCGGCAGCGACCATGCCGCCCACCGTGCCGCCGGCGCCGAAATGCGGCGGCTCGAACGGGAAGCACTGGCCGCGCTCGGCCAGCACGGCCTCCAGTTCGGCCAGCGGCGTGCCCGCGCGCACCGTGACCACGAGCTCGGTCGGCTCGTAGCTGACGATGCCCGACCAGCCGGTGGTGGACAGGGTGTCGCCCGCGACGGCCTCGCCATAGAAGGCCTTGGTGCGGCCGCCGGCGATGTGCAAGGGTGAGCGCGCGTCCGCAGCGGCGCGGACCCGGTCGATCAGTTCGCCGGGGGTCTCGTGGGGCGGGAAAGACATGGCGACGATGGTAGTCGCGCGGCCCTCCGCCGGCTTTGAATTTTCTGCACGCCGCGATGCAATCGCGGCCCGGACCTACCTTGTGTAGCCCATGCACATGCCCGCGTTTGGCCGACCCTGGCATTCGCGCTTGAGGCGTTTCTCGCGCGCGGCCGGTGCTTCCTCCGAAGTCGACTTGTGGAAGGTGACCTTGGACGGCAGCTTGCGCGTCGAGGTCTCGGCGGCATGGAGCGAGGCGGCCGCCAGAGCGGCCAGCAGGGCAGCGGCGCACAGGCGCAACGGGTTCCTGAACATGGTGTCCTCCTTGGATGGTTGGGTCCCGGCGCGCATCATACGAAAGTTCTCATGGCGAAAAAAAACCCGCGTGCCCTCAGGCAACGCGGGTTCAATCCAGAGGAGATTCGGGATCAGCGGTTGTAAGCCGTCTCGCCGTGCGAGGTGATGTCCAGACCTTCGCGTTCGGCTTCTTCGCTGACGCGCAGACCGACCATCATGTCGACGATCTTGTAGGTGATGAACGAGACCACGCCGGACCACACGATGGTCACGAGCACGCTCTTGATCTGCACCCACAGCTGAGCGCCGATGGCGTAGTCGTCGGCCTTGACGCCACCCAGGCTGGAAGCGGCGAAGACGGCGGTCAGGATGGCGCCGACGATACCGCCGACACCGTGCACGCCGAACACGTCGAACGCGTCATCGGCACCCAGCATCTTCTTGAGGCCACCCACGCCCCACAGGCACACCAGACCGGCGATCAGGCCGAGGGCGATGGAGCCCATCGGGCCGATGAAACCGGCGGCAGGGGTGACGGCCACCAGGCCAGCAACGGCACCCGAAGCGGCGCCCAGCATGGAGCCCTTGCCCTTGTGCAGCGCTTCACCGGCGATCCAGGACAGCGTGGCCGCGCCGGTGGCGAGGATGGTGTTGATGAAGGCCAGACCGGCCACGCCGTTGGCGGCACCTGCCGAGCCGGCGTTGAAGCCGAACCAGCCGACCCACAGCAGCGAAGCGCCGACCATGGTGAGCGTCAGGCTGTGCGGGGTGAGCGCTTCCTTGCCGTAGCCGATGCGCTTGCCGACCACATAGGCACCCACCAGACCGGCAATACCGGCGTTGATGTGAACCACGGTGCCGCCGGCGAAGTCCAGCGCGCCGTCGGCGCCCAGCAGACCGCCGCCCCAGACCATGTGGGCCATCGGGATGTAGCTGAAGGTGAACCAGATCACGGAGAACAGCAACACGGCGGAGAACTTGATGCGCTCGGCGAACGAGCCCACGATCAGCGCGCAGGTGATGGCCGCGAAGGTCGACTGGAAGGCCACGAAGACGAACTCGGGGATCGTCGGCAGCAGGCCCGACAGCGTGTCGGCCGTGATGCCCTTCAGGAAGACCTTGTCGAAGCCGCCCACGAACTTGCCCTCACCCACGAAGGTCAGGCTGTAGCCATAGACGCACCAGAGGATGGTGATCAGCGAGAAGATGACGAACACGTGCATCAGCACCGACAGCATGTTCTTCGAGCGGGCCAGGCCGCCGTAGAACAGGGCCAGGCCGGGGATGGTCATCAGGATGACCAGCATGGTGGAGGTCAGCATCCAGGCGGTGTCGCCGGTGTCCAGCGCAGGCGCGGCGGCAGCCGGTGCGGCTTCGGCAGCGGCGGCAGGTGCGGCTTCGGCCGGCGCCGGCGCAGCGGCCGGTGCGGCTTCGGCGGGGGCGGCGGCCGCCGCAGGCGCTTCAGCAGGCGCGGCGGTCTGCGCCATGGCGTTCAGGCCGCCAAAGGCCAGGCCCATGCCCAGGAACAGGGTTGCAATGAGTTTTTTCATGTCCGTGATCTTTCTTGTTCAGGGGGCGGCGATCAGAGCGCTTCCTTGCCGGTCTCACCGGTCCGGATGCGCACCACCTGTTCCAGGGAAGTGACGAAAATCTTGCCGTCGCCGATCTTGCCGGTGCGAGCCGCACCTTCGATGGCTTCGATCACGCGCTCGACGAGCTCGTCCGACACGGCGGCCTCGATCTTGACCTTGGGCAGGAAGTCGACCACGTATTCCGCGCCGCGGTACAGCTCGGTATGGCCCTTCTGGCGGCCGAAGCCCTTGACCTCGGTGACGGTGATGCCTTGCACGCCCATACCGGAAAGTGCTTCGCGCACTTCGTCCAGCTTGAACGGCTTGATGATGGCTGAAACCATTTTCATGCTGTGATTCCTCTTCTAGAACGAAAGGGTGCTCAACCGGAAGGCCGACACCGCGGTTTGCGGAGGGGACCAGGGAACTCCACGGTCCGGATTCAATCGCTTACACCCCCAAGCACAGACCATGCCAGTGGACACCACCTCCGTACCCTAGGGGGGTATCGGCCCTGGCGGCCATCTACAGTGGCGCCGTGCGCACGGATTTTTCACGCAGCGACCCGGCCGTCTGGCCCCTCGCCACACCAAAGCTGTGCGCACCATTTGAGTGCAAGTCCATTGAACCACCATGGGGCCCGATAGGGGCCCGGGTGCGCACCGAAACAGGGAGAAATCACGCATGAGTCTGTCATTGGTGCACAGCCGGGCGCTGCTCGGCCTGGAAGCCCGCCCGGTCTGTGTCGAGGTCCATCTCGCCAACGGCCTGCCCAGCTTCACCCTGGTCGGCCTGGCCGACACCGGCGTGAAGGAAGCGCGCGAGCGCGTGCGCTCGGCCATCGCCAACGCGGGGCTGGAGTTCCCGTCGAACAAGCGCATCACGGTCAACCTGGCGCCCGCCGACCTGCCCAAGGACTCCGGCCGCTTCGACCTGCCGATCGCGCTGGGCATCCTGGCCGCCAGTGGACAGATCGACCCGGCTCGGCTGGACGGCTGGGAGTTCGCGGGCGAGCTCTCGCTCGGCGGAGAGCTGCGGCCGGTGCGCGGCGCACTTGCCATGAGCCTGGCCGCCTACCGGCAACACCATGAGCGGCCGATCCGGCTGGTGCTGCCGCCGGGCAGCGCCGAAGAGGCCGCCCTGGTGCCCCAGGCGCAGGTCTACCGCGCGCGCCACCTGCTCGACGTGGTCGCCCGCTTCCTGCCCGAACGCGAAGGCGACACCGCCGCCGCGGCGCCCGACGAGGCCGGCTGGGCCGCCCTGGCACCCAGCGCGCGCGCCACCTTGCCCAGCTACCCCGACCTGCTCGACGTGAAAGGCCAGGTGGCCGCCAAGCGCGCGCTGGAGATCGCCGCGGCCGGCGGCCACAGCCTGCTGATGGTCGGGCCGCCGGGGTCGGGCAAGTCCATGCTGGCCCAGCGCTTTGCCGGCCTGCTGCCACCCATGGGCACGCTCGAAGCGCTGGAGTCCGCCGCCGTGGCCTCGCTGGCCGGGCGCTTCACCCTGGATCGCTGGGGCCAGCGCCCCACCTGTGCCCCCCACCACAGCGCCAGCGCCGCGGCCCTGGTGGGCGGCGGCTCCCCGCCGCGCCCGGGCGAGATCTCCCTGGCGCACCAGGGCGTGCTGTTCCTCGACGAACTGCCGGAGTTTCCGCGTTCGGCGCTGGAGGCCCTGCGCGAGCCGCTGGAGAGCGGCCACATCCGCATCTCGCGCGCGGCCATGCAGAGCGAGTTCCCGGCCCGCTTCCAGCTCATCGGCGCGATGAACCCCTGCCCTTGCGGCTTTCTGGGCCACCCCACCCGCGCCTGCCGCGACACGCCGGACCAGATCGCGCGCTACCAGGGCAAGCTCAGCGGCCCGCTGCTCGACCGCATCGACCTGCACGTCGAGGTGCCCACCATGCCCCCGGACGACCTGCTGCGCGGCCCACCGGGCGAGCCCAGTGCCACGGTGCGCGAGCGCGTGCACCTGGCGCGGCAGCGCGCCCAGGCCCGCCAGGGCACCACCAACCAGGCCCTGGCCGGGCAGGCACTGGACGCGCACGTGAACGCCGAACCGGCCGCGCTGAAGTTCCTGAACACCGCCGCCGCGCGCCTGGGCTGGAGCGCGCGCAGCACGCACCGCGCCCTGCGCGTGGCGCGCACCATCGCCGACCTCTCGGGTGTCGATGCGGTGGCTGCCGCGCACGTGGCGGAGGCGGTGCAGTACCGGCGGGTGTTGCGAGCCGGCTGAATCCCCCTGCCGCCCCGCGCCCCCCGCCAACTGGTATGGTTCCCGGTTTCCGCCCCGCCCCCTTTCCAAGCAGGAGACCTCCATGAGCTACCCCAACACCCAGCTGTTCATCCAAGGCCAATGGCGCGATGCCCAAGCGGGCGAGACGCTGGCCGTGTTCAACCCCGCGACCGGAAAAGAGATCGGGCGCGTGGCGCACGCGCGCCAGGCCGACCTCGACCTGGCCCTGGCCGCCGCCCAGAAGGGCTTCGAGACCTGGCGCGACACGCCTGCCATCGAGCGCGCCAAGGTGATGCGCGCGGCCGCCGGCCTGATGCGCGAGCGCGCCGGCGCCATCGCCCGCCTGCTCACGCAGGAACAAGGCAAGCCGCTGGCCGAAGCCAAGGGCGAGGCCATGGCCGCGGCCGACATCCTCGAATGGTTCGCCGACGAAGGCCTGCGCGTCTACGGCCGCATCGTGCCCTCGCGCGGCAACCTCGCGATGCGCCAGATGGTGCTCAAGGACCCGGTGGGCCCGGTGGCCGCCTTCACGCCCTGGAACTTCCCCATCAACCAGGTCGTGCGCAAGCTCGCGGCGGCGCTGGCCACGGGCTGCTCCATGATCGTCAAGGCCCCCGAAGAAACCCCGGCCGCCCCGGCCGAACTGGTGCGCGCCTTCGCCGACGCCGGCCTGCCGGCAGGCGTGCTCGGCCTGGTCTACGGCACGCCGTCGGAGATCTCCAGCTACCTGATCGCGCACCCGGTCATCCGCAAGATCACCTTCACCGGCTCCACGCCGGTGGGCAAGCAGCTCGCCGCGATGGCCGGCCAGCACATGAAGCGCGTCACGATGGAACTGGGCGGCCACGCGCCGGTGATCGTGGCGGAGGACGCCGACGTGGCCCTGGCCGTGAAGACCGCCGGCGGCGCCAAGTTCCGCAACGCGGGCCAGGTCTGCATCTCGCCCACGCGCTTCCTGGTGCACGAGAGCATCGCCAAGGAGTTCTCGGCCGCCCTGGTCAAGCACGCGGCGGGGCTTGCGGTGGGTGACGGCACGACCGAGGGCACGCAGATGGGCCCGCTGGCCAACCCGCGCCGCGTCACGGCCATGGCCGAGTTCACCAAGGACGCCGTGGAACGCGGCGCCACCCTGGCCACCGGCGGCGAGCGCATCGGCGACGAAGGCAACTTCTGGCGGCCGACCATCCTGACCGACGTGCCGCTCGACGCACGCGTGTTCAACGACGAGCCCTTCGGCCCCATGGCCGCCGTGCGCAGCTTCAACACGCTGGACGAAGCCATCGCCGAGGCCAACCGCCTGCCCTACGGTCTGGCCGGTTATGCCTTCACGCGCTCGCTGAAGAACGCGGACCTGCTCGCGCGCCGGGTGGACGTGGGCATGCTGTGGGTGAACATGCCCGCGATGCCTTCGGCGGAAATGCCGTTCGGCGGCATCAAGGACTCGGGCTACGGCTCCGAGGGCGGTCCGGAGGCGATGGAGGCCTACCTGAACTCGCGTGCCGTGACGATCATGAACGTCTGAGTTCGATGGGGCGCCGCTCGCGGCGCCCCCCAGATCACTTGTTCGGACCGATGCGGTGCGTGAACGCCACCACCAGCGCGGTCACGAAGAAGAAGGCCTGCAGTTCCAGGCGCCAGCCGCCGGTGTTGGTGATATCGAACCAGTGGCCCATGTGCGCCAGTCCCACGGCGAAGGCCATGTTGATCGCGATGACCAGGGCCGCCGGCACCACCCACACGCCCGCGAGCAGGAACAGCGGCGCCACGAACTCGCCCAGGTACACCCCATAGGCCAGGAAGCCGGGCAGGCCCTTGGCCACCAGCATGCCTTCGATGCCACTCACGCCGCCGGTGATCTTGGCCCAGCCGTGCAGCACCATCAGGAGCGCCAGGGTCCAGCGCAACAGGATGACGCCGAGTCGGGGGTGGTTGAAGAGGTTGTTGAGTACGTTCATGGTGAGAAGGTTTTAAGGAGCCAACATCAAAAAGGGGATGCACCGAGGTGCTGAGCCGCCGCCGCGTGAAGAGGTTCCCGGCACGCGCCGCCATGGCGCCCCGCGACCGGGTCGGTGACCTACTGCCGCTTCCAGTGTCTGTACCCGCGCCATCCCCACACCGCCAGGCACCCGGCGCCCAACACCAGCGCCAGCCAGCCCAGGCCCGCTGAGCCCGCGACGATGTCCCGCAGCTCCGGCGACTGGAGGCGGTGGGGTGCGATCAGCACGATCAGGCCAATGGCCGCAAGCAGCGCGCCTTTCCAGAGCAGGTCGTCGCTGGGCTTTTGGTTCTTCGACTTCATCGTTCGCCGTCCTCACAGGTTCGGCGCGAGCCAGCGCTGCAGCTCGTTGCGCGCCACCGCGCTGCGCTCGGCCAGGTCGTCCACCTGGTCGTCGCCGATCTTGCCGACGTTGAAGTAGGTGCTCTGCGGGTGGGCGAGGTAGAAACCGCTCACGCTGGCCGCCGGCGTCATGGCCAGGCTCTCGGTCAGGCCCATGCCGATGTCCTCGCACTGCAGCACGTCGAACATCGCGCGCTTGACGGAGTGGTCCGGGCAGGCCGGGTAACCCGGCGCCGGGCGGATGCCCTGGTACTTTTCCTTGATCAGCTCTTCGTTGCTCAGCGCCTCGTCGGCCACGTAGCCCCAGAGGTCGGTGCGCACGCGGTGATGCATGCACTCGGCCAGCGCCTCGGCCATGCGGTCGGCCAGGGCCTTGAGCATGATGGCGGAGTAGTCGTCGAGGTCGTCGAGGAACTGCTTTTCCTTCTTCTCCACGCCCAGGCCGGCGGTCACGGCGAACATGCCCACGTAGTCGTCGGCTGCGCCCCGGGGCGCGACGAAGTCGGACAGGCAGCGGCTGGGGCGCATCACGCCATCGATCTCGTGCTTCTCGGCCTGCTGGCGCAGGCCGTGCCAGGTCAGGGCCACGCTGGTGCGGCTTTCGTCGGTGTAGAGCTCGATGTCGTCGTCGTGCACGGTGTTGGCCGGGTACAGGCCCACCACCGCGCTGGCACTGAGCCAGCGGCCTTCGATGAGGCGCTGCAGCATGCGCTTGCCGTCGCTGAACACGCGCCGCGCCTCTTCGCCCACCACCTCGTCCTTCAGGATCTCGGGGAAGGGGCCGGCCAGGTCCCAGGTCTGGAAGAACGGGCCCCAGTCGATGTACTTGGCGATCTCGTTCAGGTCGAAGTTCTTGAACACGCGCTTGCCGATGAACTTCGGCTTCTGCGGCGTGTAGGCCTTCCAGTCGATCGGCGTCTTGTTCAGGCGCGCGCGCTCCAGCGGCCACAGCGGCACCTGCTTCTTGTTGGCGTGCTGGGTGCGCACGCGCTCATAGTCGGCGTTGACTTCGGCGATGTAGGCCGCGGCCTGGTCGGACAGCAGGCCCTGCGCCACGCTCACGCTGCGCGAGGCGTCGGGCACATAGACCACCGGGCCGTCGTAGTGCGGCGCGATCTTCACCGCCGTGTGCACGCGGCTGGTGGTGGCGCCGCCGATCAGCAGCGGGATGCCCTTGCCGCGGAAGTGCTCGTCCTTCTGCATCTCGCCGGCCACATACTGCATCTCCTCCAGGCTGGGCGTGATCAGGCCCGAGAGGCCCACGATGTCGGCGCCCTCGGCCTTGGCCATGGCCAGGATCTCGTGGCAGGGCACCATCACGCCCATGTTCACGACCTCGTAGTTGTTGCACTGGAGCACGACGGTCACGATGTTCTTGCCGATGTCGTGCACGTCGCCCTTGACGGTGGCGATCACGATCTTGCCCTTGGGCTTCACGTCGCCGCCGGCCGCCTGCAGGGCCAGCTTCTCGGCCTCGATGTAGGGCAGCAGGTGCGCCACGGCCTGTTTCATCACGCGCGCGCTCTTGACCACCTGCGGCAGGAACATCTTGCCCTGGCCGAACAGGTCGCCGACGACGTTCATGCCGTCCATCAGCGGGCCTTCGATCACGTTGAGCGGGCGCCCGCCGCCGGCCTCGATCTCGCGCCACATCTCTTCGGTGTCTTCGGTGATGAAGTCGTTGATGCCGCGCACCAGCGCGTGCGACAGGCGCTCACGGATCGGCAGCGCGCGCCATTCGTTCTTCTTGCTGTCGTCCTTGGCCGAACCCTTGGCGCTCTCGGCCACTTCCACCAGCCGCTCGCCGGCGTCGGGCCGGCGGTTGAGCACCACGTCCTCCACGCGCTCGCGCAGCTCGAGCTCCAGCTCGTCGTACACGCCCACCATGCCGGCGTTGACGATGCCCATGTCCATGCCCGCCTTGATCGCGTGGTACAGGAACACGGTGTGGATGGCCTCGCGCACCGGGTCGTTGCCGCGGAAGCTGAAGGACACGTTGGACACGCCGCCGCTGACCTTGGCACCGGGCAGGTTCTGCTTGATCCAGCGCGTGGCGTTGATGAAGTCCACCGCGTAGTTGTTGTGCTCCTCGATGCCGGTGGCGATGGCGAAGATGTTGGGGTCGAAGATGATGTCTTCGGGCGGGAAGCCCACTTCATCGACCAGCACGCGGTAGGCGCGTTCGCAGATCTCGACCTTGCGTTCGTAGGTGTCGGCCTGGCCTTTTTCGTCGAAGGCCATCACCACGGCGGCCGCGCCGTAGCGCTTGACGAGGCGCGCCTGGCGCTTGAACTCGTCCAGGCCTTCCTTCATGGAGATGGAGTTGACGACGCCCTTGCCCTGCACGCAGCGCAGGCCGGCCTCGATCACCTCCCACTTGGAGGAATCCACCATCACCGGCACGCGCGCGATGTCGGGTTCGCCGGCGATCAGGTTGAGAAAACGCACCATCGCGGCCTTGCTGTCGAGCATGGCCTCATCCATGTTGACGTCGATGATCTGGGCGCCGTTCTCGACCTGCTGGCGCGCCACGGCCAAGGCGTCCTCGAAGCGGCCTTCGAGGATCATGCGGGCGAAGGCCTTGGAGCCGGTGACGTTGGTGCGCTCGCCGACGTTGACGAACAGGCTGCCCGGCTCGACGCGCAGCGGCTCCAGGCCGGAGAGCAGCATCGGCGGCACGAGGGAAGACGGGGACGGAGAAGCGGATTCGGAGGACATGAGGCTCACCAAGGCAGTTTTCGAAAAACAGACCGGTGAGCGCCGTTTGGGCCTGTTCGCGCCCACTCAAGCCTGACGCACGGTGGAGGCTGAAAAACCCGCCGGCGCTGCAACGCTCCTTGAGAAGCGGCGATTTTAGCTCGCCAAGGAGGGCTTCGCCCGCCATTGGTGCGATGTTTGCTTGCCTCGCGCCCATGCCTTCCAGCCCCAGCGACCTCGACAGCCCCGCGACCGACTGGCACGCCCAGGAGCTGCTGCTCATGCGCGAGGTGATGAAGCTGGTGGGCCGCAGCCTGGCACCGGCCTTCGTGCTGCGCGAGATGCTGCACCTGATGAGCGAGCTGCTGGGCCTGAACCGGGGCCGCATGGTGCTGGCCCGCGAGACCGCGCCCGGTGAGGCGCGCACGGCCTCGGTGCGCCACGCCTACGGCCTCACGGCCGAGGAGGTGCAGCGCGGAGTGTTCCGCTGGGGCGAGGGCATCACGGGGCGCGTGCTGGCCACCGGCCTGCCGGCCATCGTGCAGGACGTGGACGCCGAGCCGCTGTTCCTGTTCCGCACCGTGCCGCGCGATCGCCTGCCGCCGCAGACGGTGGCCTTCATCGCGCTGCCGATCGAGGTCAACGGCGCGACCATCGGCGTGCTGGCCTGCCACCGCATCCGCAGCCGCCAGCGCCACCTCAACGACGACCTGGCCGTGCTGCGCATCCTGGCCACGCTGGCCGGGCAGCTGCTGCGGCTCGAACAGCTGGTGGCCGAGCAGACGCGCCAGCTGCTGGCGCGCAACGCCGCGCTGGCCCGCGCGCTGGACAGCGCGAGCGCGCGCTACGGCCTCATCGGCCGCTCGCCCGCGCTGCTGCAGGCGCTGGGCGAACTGGAACAGGTGTCGCAGTCGCAGGCCACGGTGCTGCTGCTGGGCGAGTCGGGCACCGGCAAGGAGCTGTTCGCGCGCGCGGTGCACCTGGCCAGCGGCCGGCACGACCAGCCCTTCATCAAGGTCAACTGCTCGGCGATTCCCGACACGCTGTTCGAGTCCGAGCTGTTCGGCTACGAGAAAGGCGCCTTCACCGGCGCGAACACGGCGCGCGCGGGCTGGTTCGAGCAGGCCCACGGCGGCACCATCTTCCTCGACGAGATCGGCGAGCTGCCGCTGGCCATGCAGTCCAAGCTGCTGCGCACCCTGCAGGAAGGCACGCTGGTGCGCCTGGGCAGCACGCGCGAGCTGAAGGTCAACGTGCGCCTGGTGGCGGCCACCAACCGCGACCTCGCGCACGAGGTGCAGGCCGGGCGCTTCCGGCAGGACCTGTACTACCGGCTCAACGTGATCCCGATCCGCCTGCCCAGCCTGCGCGAACGCGGCGAGGACGTGCGCGCGCTGGCCCTGCACTTCGTGAACCGGGCCAACCAGGCACACCAGCGCAACGTGAACCTCGCGCCCGACGCGCTGGCGCGGCTGGAGGCGCACGACTGGCCGGGCAACATCCGCGAGCTGGGCAACCTGATCGAGCGCCTGGTGCTGCTGGCCGACCACACCCTGGTGACGGCCGCCACGCTGGAGCGTTTCATGCCCCAGGGCACGACGGCCGCCGCCAGCGAGGCCGCGCCGCTGGTGCGCGACTACCAGAGCGCGCAGTCGCACAGCGCGCAGGCCCTGCGCGAGGCGCTGGCCCGGCACCAGGGCAACCAGTCGCGCGCGGCGCAGAGCCTCGGGTTGACGTTGCGCCAGTTCGCCTACCGGCTTCGCAAGGCCGGCCTGCGTTGAAGGGCCGCGCAATGTGTCGACAAAGTGTCGACACATTGAAGCCGGCAGCCCGGGTCCGAGGCCCTCGATGCACAGAAAAAATCCAATGAAAACAATCACTTGAGCTCAAAACACGGCAGGCTCACGGCACTGGCACGGCGGTTGCAAAAAGGGTCGGCAGGCAATCCCGCCGGCCCCCTATTTCGTGAGGTTTCCATGAGCATCGACGCCACCCTGATCGCCCCCGCCCAGTTGCAGGCCCTGCAGTCGTCCGAACCCGTGGTGGTCATCGACACCCGCGACGCCGAGGCCTTCGCCGCCGGCCACATCCCCGGTGCGGTGAACCTGCGCGAGGTCTTCACCTACCTCGCCACCTCCACGCCCGAAGGCCTGGAAGCCCTCAAGGCCACCTTCGCCGCCGCACTGGGCGCCGCCGGCCTCTCGGGCACCGAGACCGCCGTGTTCTACGAAGACGCGATGAACAGCGGCTACGGCCAGTCCTGCCGCGGCTACTACCTGTTGACCTGGCTGGGCTACCCGAAGATCAAGGTGCTCAACGGCGGCTTCAGCGCCTGGAAAGCCGCCGGTCTGCCCGTCTCCACCGAGGCCACCACCCCCGCGCCCGCCACCTTCCCCGAACTCGTCGGCAACGACGTGATGCTCACCCAGGCCGACGTGCAGGCCGCGCTCGGCACCGACACCGTGCTGCTCGACGTGCGCGACGTGGACGAGTGGATCGGCGACAGCTCCTCGCCCTACGGCAAGGACTTCGCGCCGCGCAAGGGCCGCCTGCCCGGCGCGAAATGGGTCGAGTGGTACCGCTTCATGAAGCCGTCCGCCCAAGGCCCGGTGTTCAAGACGCCCGACGAGGTGAAGGCCGAGTGCGCCACCGCCGGCATCGCGCCCGACGACACCGTCTACCTCTACTGCTTCAAGGGTGCGCGCGCGTCCAACACCTTCCTGGCCCTCAAACAGGCCGGCTTCAGCGATGTGCGCATGTACTTCGGCTCGTGGAACGAGTGGTCGCGCGACGACCGCCTGCCGATCGAGACCGGCCTGCCGTTGGCGAAGTCCACCAAAAAACCCAGCCTGGCACTCGCCGCCTGACTTCAACCATCCCGCTTTTTCAACCCTGGAGACCCCATGTCCGCCACCGCCACCCTCGCCCCCACCGCCCCCGTCAGCACCGTGAAGGCGTATCTGCGCCCGATCGACGGCGCCGGCCTCGCCGCCTTCGCCGCCAAGGGCAAGGCCAACCCGGCCAGCCGGGGCACCAACAAGGTCCACACCGTGATGGAGGGCCAGTACCGCTCGCTCTCCACCGTGGGCCAGCACGCCCCGGTGGTGGTGGACGAGCCGCTGCACCTGTTCGGCCAGGACACCGCGCCCGCCCCGGGCGAGATCGTGCTCTCGGGCCTGGGCGGCTGCCTGGCCGTGGGCATCACCGCGGTGGCGACCTGGAAAGGCGTGAAGCTCAGCCGGCTGGAGGTCTTCCTGGAAGGCGACATCGGCAACCCGGCCGCCTGGGGCGCCGGCGGCGCGCTGGAGAAAACGCCGCCCGAGATGGGCTTCCAGGCCATCCGCGTGAAGGTGCTTGTGGAGGGCGACGCCCCGCGCGAGGTCCTCGACGAGATCGTGCAGCACGCCAACTTCTACTCGCCCGTGGCCAACACGTTGCGCAACCCCATCCCCTTCACCATCGGTCTGGCGGACGCATGAACCCCCTCGACCTGCCCCGCGAGCTGACCCACGAGACACCGGCCGACGAGCTGCTGGCCGCGGTGCGCGCCGTGGCGCAGGGCCCGCTGGCCGCCGTGGCGGAGGCCATCGACCGCCAAGGCCACTACCCGCGCGAGGTGCTGCAGCAGCTGGGCGCGGCGGGTGCGTTCGGCGCCCACCTGGACGCTCCGGCGGGCCGTGCGGACTACGGCCTGGCCATCCGCGCCATGGCCGAGGTCTCGCGCGTCTGCGGCGCCACCGGCTTCATGGTGTGGTGCCAGCTGGTCTGCGGCCTGTACATGCAGGCCAGTGGCAACCCGGCCCTGAACGGCGAGGCGCTGCGCGCACTGGCCGGCGGCATGTCGCTGGGCGGCACCGCCATGTCCAACCCCATGAAAAGCTACGCGCAGATCGAAAGCCTGCTGCTCAAGGCCACGCCGGTGCAAGGCGGCCACCTCGTCAACGGCACCTTGCCCTGGGTCAGCAACCTCGGGCCCGGTCACGCGTGCGGCGCGCTCGCGGCGGTGGTGGACGGCCAGGGCGAGCCGCTGGGGCGGGAACTGATGTTCCTGCTGCGCTGCGATGCGCCCGGTGTGGAGCTGCGCGAATGCCCGAGCTTCTCCGCCATGGAAGGCACCGGCACCTACGCCCTGCGCCTCAAGGACGTGTTCATCGGCGCCGACGAGCACATGGCCGAGCCGGCCAGGCCCTTCATCGCGCGCATCCGCGCCGCCTTCGTGATGCTCCAGTGCGGCATGGCGGTCGGCGTGGCGCAGGGCGCCATCGACAGCATGTGGGCGGTGGAGGCGCAGCTGGGCCACGTGAACCAGTTCCTCGAAGACCGGCCCGATGCGCTGCAGGCCGAGCTGGACGCGCTGACGGCGCGCGTGATGCGCATGGCCGAAACACCGTTCGACGACCGCGCGGAATTCTTCATCGACGTGCTCGACGCGCGCGCCCACGGCGCCGAGCTCAGCCTGCGCGCCGCGCAGTCGGCCCTGTTGCACCAGGGCGCGCGCGGTTACCTGATGAGCTCGGACGTGCAGCGCCGCGTGCGCGAATCGCACTTCGTGGCCATCGTCACGCCGGCCATCAAGCACCTGCGCAAGGAAATCGCGCGCCTGTCCGCCGAGGTGATGCCCTCATGACCGCGCTCGCGCCCTACCAGTCGTACATCTGCGACGCCTGCGGCTACCTCTACAACGAAGCCGACGGCGACCCCGACGGCGGCCTGCCACCCGGCACGCGCTACGCCGACATCCCGGACGACTGGGCCTGCCCGCTGTGCGGCGTGACCAAGGCCGACTTCCGGCCCTACACCCCGCCCTCGCTGGACGCCCTGCGTGCCGCCGTCGCGCACCGTGCCCCGATGGCCGCTCGCGGCGCCGCAGGGGTGGTGATCGTGGGCGCGGGCCGGGCCGGCTGGCAGGTGGCCGAGGCGCTGCGCGCGCTCGACACCGACCTGCCGCTCACCCTGGTCAGCGACTGTGCGGGCGACCTGTATGACAAGCCCCTGCTGTCCGTCGCCCTGGCGCGCGGGCTGGCGCCCGGGGCGCTCACGAAGGAAAGCGGCCCCACGGCGGCCGCGCGCCTGAACGTGCGCCTGCTGGCCCACACGCAGGCCGTGCGCATCTGCCCCGACACGCGCACGCTGCGCACCACGCGCGGCAACCTGCGCTACGACCGGCTGGTGCTGGCCCACGGCGCCCAGGCCGCGCTGCCACCCGCGCTGCCCGCCGCCCTGTGCTGGCGCATCAACCACCTGGGCGCGTACAAGCGGCTGCGTGCCGCGCTGGGTGATTCGCCGAAGGACGTGGCCATCGTCGGCGCCGGCCTGATCGGCAGCGAACTCGCCAACGACCTCGCACTCGGCGGCCACCGCATCACCCTGCTCGACGTGCAGGCCGCGCCGCTGGCGCGCTGGCCCGCCGAACACGCGGGCACACCCCTGCTCGAGGCCTGGAAAGACCTGGCCATCCGCTTCGTGGGGAGCGTTCAGGTCGCGCAGCTGGAGCGCGTGGCCGGCCGCTACCGCCTCAGCACCGCCTGCGGCCAGCGTTTCGCGGCCGACCAGGTGATCGCCGCCGCCGGCCTGCAGACCCCGCCCCGCCTGGCGCACAGCGCAGGACTGGCCTGGGACAACGGCATCGCGGTCGACGCCGCCACGCTGCGCACCAGCGATCCGCGCATCCACGCCCTGGGCGACTGCATCGCGGTGAACGGGCAAGCGAGCCGCTACATCGAGCCCATCGCGCGGCAGGCGCGCGCCATTGCCGCCGGCATCTGCGGCGCGGCGCCGGCCCCTTACGAGCTGCGCGCGGCGGTGGTGCGGGTCAAGACCACCTCGCGCCCACTCACGCTGCACTGAGCGGCCCGCTCAGCCCTTCGGCTTGCCGTGCACCTGCACCAGGGCCTGGATGACCTCGCGCACCAGCTTGCGCTGCGGCACCGGCAGCTGCAGGTAGGCGTCGAACATCTCGCGCTCCTGGTAGCTCAGGGCCTCGTCCCAGCGCTTGCGCTGCTCCTGCACACGGCGGTGGACGGTCCGGCCGTACTGCAGCAGCTCGGGCTCCATCCGCAGGATCTCGGCCAGCACCACCAGCTTGTCCTGCCGGGGCATCGCCTGGCCGTTCAACCAGCGTGACGCCGCCTGGAACGACACCGAGGTGCCCCAGTAACGGGCGTTGAACAGGTTGAGCAGCACGCTGGGCTTGGGCTCCAGCCCCACCGCCCTCATCCCTTCGTGCAGCCGTTGGCCAAATTCGAGCTTCTGGTTCATGCACCGAACGCTAGTTTTCGGCTGCGCCCGAAATGAACTTTCTGTTGTATTCTTAATTCACTTATTGAGTGATTCACTCACCCAAAAACCACTTCCACCCGGAGGGACTCCATGGCGCAGGCTGTTGCACAACACATGACCCCCACCACCGAGGCGCTGCTGCGCTGGTGGTTCGACCCCCAAGGCATCGTCCCGCGCGGCGGCCTGTGTTTCAACGGCCGGCAGCGCCACGCGCTTCTGGACACCATCACCGCGCACGAGGCGATGGATCGGGTCGACCTGGAGCGGCAGCGGCCGGTCCACCGCCTGCACCTGACGCTCGGGCAGGACCAGATCCAGGTGCTGCTGGCACTGCTGATCTGGCAGCTGCTCAACGCCAACCATGCCCGGGCCGCGGGCATCGACGACCCGCGCTTCACGCGCCATTTCATCCTGGTGGGGCACCACGCCCGCATCCGCGAGCGCCTCTTCTGCGCGCTGCGCGGCGCCCCCTCGGACGCCACCGGCGCGCGCGACTTCAGCACCAGCGACCTGGCGCAGCAGGCCGCGATGCTGATCCCGCCCCGCCACCGGATCGAGGTGTGCGATTTCGTGCGCGCCCACATCCGCGGCACCGGTCAACTGCCCACGCACACCGACGGGGTGGGGGTGATCGTCATCTGCGACGGCCGCGTCGATGCCCTGGAAAACCTCGCGCGCCTGCGCCACGCGATGCTGTTCGACGACGAAACGCGCCCGCCCTACTGGCCCCGGGGCGAAGACGGGGCGCAAGCCATGGCCTGGCGTGGGCAACTGCGCCGTTTCGCCGCCGCCCGCCGCGGGCACGGCGTGCAGGTGGTGTTCACCGGGCGTCGCTGATCGCCAATGGGATGGTGCGCCGCGCGGGTTTCTCCGCGCGCGCGCGCAACTGCCCGCAGCCGCCCTCCACGTCCTGCCCGGCCGACTGCCGCAGCTTGGTGAGGATGCCGCGCCGGTGCAGGCGGCGCGCGATGCCGGCCGCCTGTTCCCAGCTCGGGCGCCGGTACGGCAGGTCGTCCACCGTGTTGTAGGGAATCATGTTGAGGATGGCGTACTTGCCGTGCAGCAGGCGCACCAGGCCCTCGATCTCGTCGTCGCCGTCGTTGATGCCTTCGAGCAGCGTCCACTGGTATTGAATGGGGTAGCCGGTGGCGCGCGCGTAGCGCTCGCCCGCGGCCACCAAAGCCTCGGGCGTCAGGCGTGGGGCGCGCGGCAGCAGCTGCTCGCGCAGATCGGCCTTGGTGGTGTGCAGCGAGAGCGCCAGCGCGGGCTTCACGCGGCCCTGCGGCAGGGCCTCGAACACGCGCGGGTCGCCCACGGTGGAGAACACCAGGTTCTTGTGGCCGATGTTGCCCACGGTGCCCAGCAGGTCGATGGCTTCGAGCACGTTGTCCAGGTTGTGCGCCGGCTCACCCATGCCCATGAACACCACCTTCTTCACCACACGGCGCGTGCGCGCCAGCGCCACCTGGGCCACGATCTCGGCACTGCCGACCTGGCGCACCAGACCGCCCTGGCCCGTCATGCAGAACACGCAGCCCACCGCACAGCCCACCTGGGTGGACACGCACAGGCCGTCGCGCGGCAGCAGCACGCTCTCCACCGTCTGGCCGTCGGCCAGCGCCACCAGCAGGCGCGCCGAGCCGTCCTCGCCCGGGTGTTCGGACCGCAGCACCGCCAGGCCCGCGAGTTCGTCGGCCAGCGCGGGCAAGGCCGCCACCAGCGTCGCGGGCAGGAAATGCTCGACCTGGCGCCGGCCCGCGTCCTGCGGCAGGGCCTGCGACCACAGGCGCAGCACGCGCTGCGCGTGGCGGGGGTTGGCGCCGAGCGCGCGCAGGCGTTGGCGGATGTCTTCAATGCGCATAAGGGGCAGAAGCTTAGCGCCGTGCTCAGCGCTCGAACAGGGCCGCGAGCTGGGGCCCGACTTCGTCGATGAAGTGGCGCAGCTTGGCCGGCACGAAGCGCTGGCTCGGGTAGACAAGGTGGATGGGGTCGGTGCGCGCGTGCCAGCCCGGCAGCAGCGGCACCAGCTCGCCGTGGTCCACCTCGCGCCGGCACACGTAGTCCGGCAACAGGGCCACACCCTGGGCATCGAGCGCGAGGCGGCGGATCGGGCGCATGTCGTTGGCGGCAAAGGCGCTGTGCAGCGGCACGTTCACGCGGGCCTTGCCGCGCATGAGCGTCCAGCTCTCGCGCCCGAGCGGGCTGAAACACAGGGCGGCGTGCTGCGTGAGGTCTTTGGGTGCGCGCAGCGCGGGCGCGCGCGCCAGGTAGTCCGGGTGCGCAAAGGGCGCCCAGCGCGCTTCACCGATCCGGCGCGCCACCAGGCTGGAGTCGGCCAGCTCGCCCGCACGCAAGGCCAGGTCCAACCCCTGCTCCACCAGGTCGAGCCGCGCATCGGAAAACACCAGCTCCACCGCCACACCGGGGTGGCGCGCCCGGTAGCCGCTGAGGATGCCGAGCAGCTGCTCGTCGCCCATGTCGATCGGCAGCGTGATGCGCAGCAGGCCCTGGGCCTCGTGCCGGCCGGCGTCGAGCTGCGCCTCGGCCTGCAGGATCTCATCGAGTCCGCGCGAGGCCTGGTGCAGGTAGGCCTGGCCGGCCTCGGTGAGGCGCAGCCGCCGCGTGGTGCGCTGCAGCAGCGTGACGCCCAGGCGCTGCTCCAGCCGCGACACGCGCACGCTCAGCGTGGACGTGGGCATACCCATGAGCCGGGCGGCGGCGCTGAAACCGCCGGCCTGCGCCACGCGCACGAACACCAGGGTGTCGTTGAGGTCGGGGATCTGATTGTTCATGTCATTGAAAAATGATTTGTGATCTTACCGACTTATCACGGGAACGCGGGCCCGGTAAAGTCCTCATTCACACAGGAGAACACCCCATGAAAACCGTTTCTTTCATCCAACGCAGCGCCGGCGGCCACTGGGTCGGCGACGGCTTTCCGGTGCGCAGCATCTTTTCGTACAACGGCGCGGCCGAGCGCTTCTCGCCCTTCCTGCTGCTGGACTACGGCGGCCCGACGAAATTCGAGCCCACCACGAAACGCCGGGGCGTGGGCCAGCACCCGCACCGCGGCTTCGAGACCGTGACCATCGTCTACGACGGCGAGGTCTCGCACAGCGACTCCAGCGGCGGCGGCGGCACCATCGGCCCCGGCGAGGTCCAGTGGATGACAGCCGCCTCGGGCATCGTGCACGAGGAGTACCACGGCGAGCACTTCGCGAAACAGGGCGGCCCGTTCGAGATGGTGCAGCTCTGGGTGAACCTGCCCGCGCGCGACAAGATGGCCGCGCCGGGTTACCAGGGCATCACGCGCGACCAGATCCCGCAGATCGACCTGCCCGATGGGGCCGGCACGGCGCGCGTGATCGCGGGCGAACTGCTGGGCACGAAAGGCCCGGCCCACACTTTCACGCCCATGCAGGTCTGGGACCTGCGGCTGAAGGCCGGCCACACCGTGACGCTGCCGGCGGCCGAAGGCCACACCACCGCGCCCTTCGTGCTGCGCGGCCGGCTGCGCCTGGCCGACGGCAAGGAAGTGACCGCGGCGCAGATGGCCGTGCATTCGCGCGACGGGCAGGACGTGAGCTTCGAGGTGCTGGAAGACGCCACCGTGCTCTGGCTGGCGGGCGAGCCGATCGACGAGCCCATCGTGGGGTATGGTCCGTTCGTGATGAACAGCGAGGCCGAGATCCACCAGGCCTTCGCCGACTTCCAGAGCGGCAAAATGGGCCGCATCGCCGGCGCCACGGCCTGAACCCACGAAAGGAAAAGAGATGCTTGAAATGGTGATCACCGCCCGCGAGGCCGACCTGGGCCACGGCCTGAAGGTGCGTCGCGTGCTGCCCTACGCCAAGCGCCGCATGGTCGGCCCGTGGATCTTCGTGGACCACGCCGGGCCGGTGACGCTGGCGGCCGAGGACACGCGCGCCGCCGACGTGCGGCCGCACCCGCACATCGGCCTGTCCACCGTGAGCTACCTGCTCAGCGGCCAGGTCTCGCACCAGGACAGCCTGGGCGTGCACCAGCTCATCAACCCGGGCGACGTGAACTGGATGACGGCCGGGCGCGGCATCTCGCATTCCGAGCGCTTCAAGCACCCGGACTCCTTCGCCGGTGGGGGGCTCGAACTCATGCAGCTGTGGGTGGCGCTGCCCGAGGCCGATGAAGAGATCGAGCCGGCCTTCACCCACTACCCCGCCGCCGACCTGCCGGTGCGCGACGAAGGCGGGGTGTGGATGCGCCTGATCGCGGGCGAGGCCTACGGCATGAAGAGCCCGGTGCGCACGCACTCGCCGCTGTTCTACCTGCACACCGAGTGGCAACCGGGTGCGCGCCTGGCCCTGCCGGGCGGCCACCGCGAACAGGCGGCCTACGTGGCGCGCGGTGAAGTGGAGTACGGCGGCCAGACCTACGTGCCCGGCCAGCTGCTGGTGTTCGGCGACGACACCGACGCCGTGATCACCGCGCACACCAAGAGCACGCTGATGATTTTCGGCGGCGAACCGCTGGGCGAACGCCACATCTTCTGGAACTTCGTGTCCTCGCGCAAGGAGCGAATCGAGCAGGCCAAGGCCGACTGGGCGGCGGGCCGCATCCCGCTGCCACCGGAGGACAACCAGGAATGGATCCCGCTGCCGGGCTAGCCGGGTCAAGTGATGTAGCCGAGCCCCTACATGCCTGTCTTCAACCCTCTTTCCAGAGAGATCCAGATCTCCATCCCCAGGGCCGTTCTCGAACAGTTGCGCTGGGAAGCTGGTCAGGAATTGGTGCTTATCCCCAACGGCAAAGGCCTGATGGTCATGCCCGCGCCGAAGCTTCAGGAGCTCGCTGACATCGCTGGGGGCGCTGACACCGAAGGCTACCGCGATCGCAAGGACCGGTACTGATGGCGGGAGTACTGCGGGTTGGCAACAACTCAGCATGAATCAATGAGGCGCCGTCACAGCCGCGCCAGCAACCGCCCCACGGTCGCCAGCGCTGCTTCCCGCGTGGCGCCGTCGGTGGCGCTCTCGGCGAGGTAGGCGGTCACGATCACCGGCGCGCGCTGCGGCGGGAAGGCGATGCCGATGTCGTTGGCGTCGTCGCCGGCGGTGCCGGTCTTCTCACCGATGCGCCAATCCGCCGGCACCCCGGCCCGCAGGCGCTTGCCGCCCGTGGTGTTGGCCAGCAGCCATTGCAGCAGCCGCGCGCGCGAGGCCGGCGACAGCGCATCGCCCACCAGCAGCGCGCGCAGCGTGTGCGCCATGGCGCGCGGCGTGGTGGTGTCCAGCGGTTCGCCGCTGGCGGCGCGGCGGTTCAGCTCGGGCTCGGTGCGGTCCAGCCGCGTCACGCGGTCGCCCAGCCGGCGCGCATAGGCAGTGAGCGCGCCCGGGCCACCGTAGCTGGCCAGGATCAGGTTGGCGGCGGTGTTGTCGCTGGTGGTGATGGTGGCTTCGCACAGCTGCGCCAGGCTCAGGCCCTCGCCGCCCACGTGGCGCTCGGTCACGGGCGACCACGACACGAGGTCCTGCCGGCGGTAGCGGATGCGCCGCTCCAGCGACTCCTCGCCCCGGTCCGCTCGGTCCAGCACCAGCGCGCTGGCCAGCAGCTTGAACGAGCTGAGCATCAGGAAGCGTTCGTCCATGCGCCAGCCCTGCTCGCGACCGGTGGCGGTGTCGATGAGGTGCACGCCCAGACGGCCCCGGGCCGTGGCTTCGATGTCGCGCAGGGCGTCTTGCAGGGCATCGGTATCGGCCCAAGTATTTCCATGGGTCAGGCCCAGCAGGGCGGCGCCGGAGGCCAGGCAGAAGGTGCGTCGGTCGGTCATGGTGTTTCCTTGTGAATCAGGCCCGCATCGTAGGCAGGACGGGCTGCGCGATCAAACGGGAATAATCAAGGTCACACCACGGAAAAACTTGGGGATCGACGCCATGGACCTGCCACTCAATGCCCTGCGTGCCTTCGAGGTATCGGCACGCCACCTGAGCTTCACGCGCGCCGCGCAGGAGCTGAACCTCACGCAGACCGCCGTGAGCCAGCACGTCAAGAACCTGGAGCAGCGCCTGGGCAAGCCGCTGTTCCGCCGCGTGCCGCGCGGCCTGGCCCTGACCGACGAAGGCATGGCCCTGCTGCCCACGCTGGTGGACGCGTTCGCGCGCGTCTCAGCCACGCTGGAGAGCTTCAAGGGCGCGCACAAGCGCGAGGTGCTGTCGGTGGGCGCGGTGGGCACCTTCGCGGTGGGTTGGCTGCTGCCGCGCCTGCGTGAGTTCCAGGCGCGCCACCCCTTCGTGGAGCTGCGGCTGTTCACGAACAACAACCGCATCGACCTCGCGGCCGAGGGCCTGGACTGCGCGATCCGCTTCGGCGACGGCCAGTGGCCCGGCCTGCAGACGCGGCACCTGCTGGCCGCACCGCTGGCGCCGGTGTGCGCGCCGGCCCTGGCGCACCGCATCCGCGCGGTGGCCGACCTGGGGTGCGAGACCCTGCTGCGCTCGTACCGCTCGGACGAGTGGGCGCAGTGGTTCGAGGCGGCGGGCGGGCGCGCGCCGCTGCTCACCGGGCCGATGTTCGACTCGTCATTGGTGCTGGCCGACGCCGCCGCCCAGGGGGCGGGCGTGGCCCTGCTGCCGGTGTCGCTGTTCACCCGCGACCTGCAGGGCGGGCGGCTGGTGCGCCTGTTCGAGGCCGAGGTGGACGTGGGCGGCTACTGGCTCACGCGCCTGAAGACGCGGCGCAAGAGCGCGGCCATGAAAGCCTTCCAGGACTGGCTGGAGCTGCAGGCACCGGCCCTGGCCTGAGGGGATCAGTACTGCTTGTAGGGCAGGAACTTGCCGGACAACACCACGTTGACGCGGTCGCCCTTGGGATCGGCCTGGCGCTCGACGTCCATGCTGAAGTCGATCGCGCTCATGATGCCGTCGCCGAACTCTTCGTGGATCAGCTCCTTGATGGTGGTGCCGTAGACGCTGACGATCTCGTACCAGCGGTAGATCAGCGGGTCGGTCGGCACGGGCGTGGGCAGCGAGCCCTTGTAGGGCACGACCTGCAGCCACTTCTGCTCTTCCACGGAGAGGCCGAAGATCTTGCCGACCACTTTGGCCTGGGCGGGCGAGGCCGTCATCTGGCCCAGGCACAGCGCCGTGGTCCATTCCTTGGACTGGCCCACCTTCTTGGCCACGTCGGCCCAGCTGATGCCTTTGGACACCTTGGTGGAAATGATCTTTTCGGTGACGTCGAGTCGGTTCATGGGTTGCCTCGTTGTGATGGGATGAAAAAGAAGAGGAAAAAATCAGTGCGCCTTGGCCCGGGTGACCAGAAAGTCCACGATGTGGTTGCGCAGGTCGTAGTAACCATCCAGGTGATGGAGTTGCGCGCGCGTGCGGCTGCGCGGCAGCGGGTTGACCACCACCTCGGCCATGCCGCCGGGCACGTAGCCGTTCGGGCCTTCGCTGCCGTTGCTCATGAGCAGGATGCGGTCGGCCAGCAGGATGGCCTCGTCCACGTCGTGCGTGATCATGAAGACGGTCTGCTGCGTCTCGCGCACGATGCCCATGAGCTCGTCCTGGATGGTGCCGCGCGTGAGCGCGTCCAGTGCGCCGAAGGGCTCGTCGAGCAGCAGCATCTTGGGCTGGATGGCAAAGGCGCGTGCGATGCCCACGCGCTGCTTCATGCCGCCGGAGAGCTGGCTGGGCTTCTTGTCGATGGCCGGGCTCAGGCCCACGAGCGCGACGAACTTTTCGACGTGGGCGTTGAGTTCGGCGCGCGGCATGTCGGGCCAGCGCGACTTCACCGCGAAGGCGATGTTCTGCCGCACCGTGAGCCAGGGCATGAGCGCGTGGCTCTGGAACACCACGCCACGCTCCAGGCTGGGGCCGGCGATTTCGCGGCCGTCCATGAAGCAGTGGCCCGAGCTCGCGGTGTCCAGCCCCGCAAGCACGTTGAGGATGGTGGTCTTGCCGCAGCCGCTGTGGCCGATGATGCAGACGAACTCACCCTTGTCGAGGGTGAAGGAGACATCGGCGAACACCGGCTTGTCGGCCTGGTAGGCCTTGGCGAGGTGTTCCACCTTCAGGAAACCGGTTGTCATCTGAGGGGCTTTCGTTGGGACAGCGGCCTGCGGAGCGCGCTCGCCGGATTCACTCCACATAGGTCACCGCCTTCTGGAGCTGGGCGAACATCAGGTCGAGCAGCATGCCGACCACGCCGATGAGCAGCACGGCGAAGATCACGTTGGTGAGCGAGAGGTTGTTCCACTCGTTCCACACGAAGTAGCCCACGCCAGTGCCGCCCACGAGCATCTCGGCGGCCACGATGACCAGCCAGGCGATGCCCATGCTGATGCGCATGCCGGTGAGGATGGTGGGCGCGGCCGCCGGCAGGATCACCTGGAAGGCCTTGCGGATCGGGTTGACCTCCAGCGTGCTCGCCACGTTGAGCCATTCGCGCTTGACCGAGGCCACGCCGAAGGCGGTGTTGATCAGCATGGGCCAGACCGAGCAGATGAAGATGACGAAGATGCCGCTGACGTCCGAGTCCTTGAGCGTGTAGAGCGCCAGCGGCATCCAGGCCAGCGGGCTGATGGGCTTCAAGACCTGCACGAAAGGGTCGAAGGCCTTGCGCATCAGCGGCGACATGCCGATGAGAAAGCCCAGCGGAATGGCCACCGCCATGGCAAGCACGAAGCCCAGGCCCACGCGCGCCAGCGAGTGCGCGAGCTGGATGCCGATGCCCTTGTCGTTCGGGCCCTTGTCGTAGAACGGGTCGGACAGCTGGGCCCAGCTCGATTTCGCCACTTCGATCGGCGGCGGAAAGCCGGTGCTCTTGGCCGCGCCAGGGTCCTTGCCCATCATCTTGGCGTACTCGATTTCCTCGGCTGTCATGCCGGCCGAGGAACCGCCGATGCTGGGCCCGCTGGTGGAAAGCTGCCAGGCGCCGATGAAGACGGCGAACAGCAGCAGGGAGACCAGCGCAGCGCGCAGGTTGAGGCTCGCTTGCTTCATGTCAGGCCGCCGCCTTGCTGATGGCGAAGCTCTTGAGGTACTCGGCGGGTTTGGCCGGATCGAACACCTTGCCCATGATGGTGTGCTTGGTGTAGCCCGGGCCGGCCGCGAAGGGCTGGCCCAGTTCCTTCATGTGCTTGCGCGCGTCGGTGATGAGGAACACTTTCTCGGCGATCTGCTGGTAGTTCACCTCGCCCTTGATGTAGCCCCAGCGCTGCATCTGCGTGAGCATCCACACCGCCATGCTCTGCCAGGGCATGGGGTCGAAGTCGGCGCGATCGGGCACGGTCTGGATCTTGCCCAGGCCATCGGCGAAACGGCCGGTGAGCACTTGCGTGAGCACGGCCTCGGGCTGGTTGAGGTATTGGCTGGGCGCGATCACCTTGGCGATGAGTTCGCGGTTCTTGGGGTCGCGCGCCATGGCGGCCGAGGTGAGCACCGCGCGGTAGAGCGCCGCGAAGGTGTTGGGGTTCTTCTGGATGAACTCGGTGCTGGTGCCGAAGGCGCAGCAGGGGTGGCCGTTCCAGAGGTCCTTGGTCAGCACATGGATGAAGCCGACCTCGTCGAACACCGCGCGCTGGTTGAAGGGGTCGGGGCCAAGGAAGCCGTCGATGTTGCCCGCGCGCAGGTTGGCCACCATCTCGGCCGGCGGGATCACGCGCAGTTGCACGTCGGTGTCGGGGTTCAGGCCGGCTTCGGCCAGGTAGTAGCGCAGCAGGAAGTTGTGGATCGAGTAGTCGAACGGGATGCCGAACTTGAAGCCCTTCCAGTTCTTCGGGTCGCGGTTGTCCTTGTGCTTCAGGCTCAGCGTGATGGCCTGGCCGTTGATGTTCTGGATGGTGGCCACGTTCATCGGCGTGGCATTGCTGCCCAGGCCGAGCGAGATGGCCAGCGGCATGGGCGAGAGGAAGTGCGAGGCGTCGTACTCCTTGTTGATCATCTTGTCGCGCACCAGGGCCCAGCCGGCCGTCTTGGTGACCTCGACGTTGAGGCCCTGCTTGCTGTAGAAGCCCAGCGGGTGGGCCATGATCAGCGGCGTGGCGCAGGTGATGGGAATGAAGCCGACCTTGAGGTTGGTCTTCTCCAGCGTGCCCTTCTTCGTGCCGGTCTCCTGCGCCATGGCCTGCAAGCTGGTCACCGGCAGCACGCTGGCGATGGCGGCCATGGCCGTGCCCTTGCCCACCGCGCGCAGGAAGCGGCGGCGCACCTCGTCCTGCGGGAACAGCGCCTTGACCAGGGTGGCCTCGATGAACTCGTTGCTGTAGGCCTCGAACTCGGCGGTCTCGCTGCGCCGGCGCAGCTCGATGGCGGCGCTGTCGGCGGCCACCTCGGCGTGGTGGTCGGCCACGGTGTGCTCGCGCCCGCAGCTGCACTTCATCATGAGCGGACGATCGGCGTTGTAGGGATCGAAGAATTCGGACATGGCGCACCTCGTGTGTTGAAGACGAGGGGCTCTTTGCAAGCACCGGGCCAGAAGCCGGGTGCTGTGCGCTGCGTGGTGCAAGTCGTGCCGCGTCGACCGACGCGGTGTAGGGCCAGCCCTACAAAAAACGGCGTTTCAGGTGCTTTTGGGCGCGCGCGCGTGGCGTTCGGCGTAGAGCGCGAGCTCCACGTCGTTCTTCGCGCCGGTCTTCTCCAGCACGCGCGCACGGTAAGTGCTCACCGTGTTGGGCGCCAGACCCAACTGCGCACCAATTTCGCTCACGGTGCGGCCCTGGGTGAGCAGGCGGTAGACCTGGTACTCGCGGTGCGAGAGCGCCTCAGGCCCGCCCTGCGCGCCCGCGCTGCCCACGGCGGCGGCCAGCGCCTCGGCCGTGGCCTGGCTCACGAACACCGCACCGCCGGCGGCCTTGCGCACGGCGGCGAGCATGTCGTCGGGGTCGGCGCTCTTGTTCAGGTAGCCGCAGGCGCCCAGGCGAATGCAACGCACGGCGTACTGTTTCTCCGGGTAGGTGCTGAGCATGAGCACCGGCAGGCGCGGGTGCTCGCGCTTGATGGCCTGCAGCACGTCCAGCCCGTCGAGCCCGGGCATGGCGATGTCGAGCAGCACGAGGTCCAGCCCCTCGCTGCCATGAAAGGCCTTCACCTCGGCCAGCACCTCGGGGCCGGTCTGGGCCTCGGCCACCACCTGCACGTCCGGGGCATCGGCCAGGATCTGCTTGAGCCCCTCGCGCACGATGCGGTGGTCGTCGCCGATCAGCACGCGGATGGTTTCGGTCATCAGGTCGAACTGCGTGTTCATGTCAATGCCTCGGTCTCCAACGGCAGCGTCACCGTCAGGCACATGCGCGTGCCCCGCCCTGGTGCGCTGTCGATCCGGATGTCGCCGCCGAAATGCCTCGCGCGCTCACGCATGCCCATCACGCCGTAGGCGTTCGCGGCCTCGAAGGCCTGCGGCGGCGCCCCCACACCATTGTCTTGCACACACAACTGCAAGGCAGTCCCCTGCACGACGATGTGCACCGCCAGCTGATCGGCGTGCGCGTGGCGCCCGACGTTGCTGAGCATTTCCTGGAAGATGCGGAACACCGCCATGGCCAGAGGCTCGGGCGGCTCGGGGGCCTCGGCCACGTCCAGGCGCCAGTCCAGCGCCATCTCGGCCGACTGCACGAACTCCTGCGCCTGCCATTCCAGCGCGGCCCACAGGCCCTGGTGGTCGAGGATGCTGGGGCGCAGGTCGGTGATGATGCGGCCGACGTTGTCCACCGCCGTTTCGATCAGCCGGCTCATGTTCTGGCACTTGCATCGCATGCGGTCGCGCATGTCGTGGGCGGCTTCGGCGCTGCGCTGCTCCTGTTCGGACAGGCGCTTGTCCATCCAGTTGACGTCCATCTTGAGCGCCACGAGCAGGCTGCCCAGCTCGTCATGCACCTCGCGCGCGATGCGGGTGCGCTCGTCCTCGCGCACGGTTTCCGAGCGGGCAGCAAGTTCACGCACTTGTTTCAATGCGGTTGCCAGCGCGAGCGTGCGCTCACCCACGCGCTCTTCCAGCTGATCCTTGGCGCGCTGCAGGGCATCGGCGGCGCGCTTGCGCTCGGTGATGTCGACGAAGGTGACCACCGCGCCGCGCACCTCGCCGCCGTCCACGATGGGGTGGCTCGAGTACTCGACCGGAAAGGCCGTACCGTCGCGGCGCCAGAACACTTCGCTGTCGATGCGGCAGGGCAGGCCCTGGCGGAAGGCGTTGAAGATCGGGCAGTCCTCGACCGGGTAGTGCGCACCATCGGCGTGCGAGTGGTGGGTGAGGTCGTGCATGTTGGCGCCCAGCAACTCGGCCGGCTCGAAGCCGATCATGCGCGCGCCGGCGTGGTTGATGAACACGCACAGGCCGTCGAGGTCGACCCCGAACACCCCTTCGCCGGTGGAGGCCAGCAGCAGCGCGAGCGGGTCGCGCCAGGCGCCGGTGGCGGGCGCTTCGGGGCGGCTGACGAGGTGGTTGGCGTCCAGGTGCATGGGCCTTGCCCAAGCAATGGATGTGCCAAAGCGGTGCATGGCGCCGGAAGGCACGACAATCGCTTGGTTCGCGCCCCCCTGCCCACCGGACCTCCGCCATGGCCTTCTTCAACACCCTGTTCGGTACCCGCCGCGCCCGCGAGAGCGCCTCGGGCACCGCCCTGCGCGCCGCGGAACTGCTGCGCTCGGCGAACGCGCTGATCCAGCTCAGCGAGGGCGAGGCGCTCACGGTGGTGGGCTACATGGAGATGCGCCACTGTGCCGAAGGCGAGGCCATCATCCGCCAGGGCGACAGCGGGGGCAGCGGCGACGACGGCTTCATGGCGCTGGTGGTGGAGGGCGAGGTCACGGTCGAGGCGCTCAACGTGAGCCGCATCGACGCCCAGACCGTCAACGTGCTGGGCCCCGGCCACCTGATGGGCGAGATGTCGCTGATGGACGGCGCGGCGCGCTCGGCCACCTGCACCGCCAGCACCGAGGTGCGCTGCGCGGTGCTCACCCGCGACGCGCTGGAGGCGATGATCGCGGAGGAGCCCGCCACCGCCGCCAAGCTGCTGAGCGCCGTGGCGCTGCGCCTGAGCCGGCGCCTGCGGGAAGCCGACAGCAAGCTGCAGCTCTACAGCCAGCTGGTCTTCTCCATGCAGCAGGAGATCGACCGGCTGGTGCCGGACCTGGACTGAAGCCTCAGGTCTTTGCCGTGCGCGCGCTCCAGAGCATGGTGATGGCCAGAATGGAGAGCACCACCCCCAGCGCCATCGCGACCGGGATCTTGTAGATGTCGATCAGCAGCATCTTGGTGCCGATGAAGACCAGGATCAGCGCCAGCCCGTAGTTGAGCAGGTGGAAGCGGCTCGCGGCGGCCTGCAGCAGGAAGAACATGGCGCGCAGGCCCAGGATGGCGAACACGTTGCTGGTCAGTACGATGAACGGGTCGCGCGTGACGGCGAAGATGGCCGGGATGGAGTCGACCGCGAAGATCACGTCGGTGAAGCCGACCAGGCAGATCACCATGAGCAGCGGCGTGGCGATGCGCTTGCCGTTTTCCACGGTGAAGAACTTCTCGCCGTCAAAGCCCTTGCTGACAGGCAGCACGCGGCGCAACAACTTCAGCGCGGGGTTTTCGTCCAGGCTGGGCTCCTGGCCGGCGGCCCACCACATCTTCACGCCGGTAAGCACCAGGAAGGCACCGAAGACGTAAAGGATCCAGTGGAACTGCGCCAGCAGCCAGCCGCCCACCAGGATCATCACGGTGCGCAGCACGATGGCGCCCAGGATGCCGATCATGAGCACGCGCTTCTGGAACGCGGCCGGCACGGCGAAGTAGCTGAAGATCAGCAGGAAGACGAAGATGTTGTCGACCGCCAGGCTTTTCTCGATCAGGTAGCCGGTGAGGAACTCGAGCGATTTCTCGGTGGCGATCGCGCTCGAACCGGTGGCGTCCTTCACGGCCCACCAGAACAGGCCGTTGAACAGCAGGCTCAGCGCGACCCAGGCGAACGACCAGTTCAGCGCTTCCTTCACGCCGACGGCGTGCGAGCCCTGCTTCTTGAGCACGACGAAATCCACGAACAGAGCCGCCACGACGAACACGACGAAGACGACCCACAGCCACAGCGGGGCAATGCTTTCCATTGAAAGACCTCAGGTTGGTGTTGAACAAACACCCCAAGGTCTTGCCTCCACCGCGCGTGGCGCGGCTGGGAATTCCCGGTGACCCGAAGACCACGTAATGACGGAAATTCCGCCCACCGAAGACCGGCTGGACGCCGGGTGGCAGGCTGACTACTCCCCTTGAAGGGAACGCCGATTATGCACGAGGTCCACCGACCCCGTGCCGCGGTCGGACTTCAGACCGCTTCGGCTTCCTTGTAGAAGTAGTCGCGCCGCACACCGCGCGGTGCCAGGGGCTCCACGCTCAGGCGGATCGCCTCGATGTGCTGCGGCGTGGTGCCGCAGCAACCGCCCACGATGTTGACCAGGCCCTCGGCCGCGAACTCGCGCAGCAGGCGGCTGGTGTCTTCCGGCGTCTCGTCGAAGCCGGTGTCGCTCATGGGGTTGGGCAGGCCGGCGTTGGGGTAGCAGCTGATGAAGGTGTCGCCTGCGGCCTTGGCCAGTTCCTGGATGTAGGGGCGCATCAGCGCGGCGCCCAGCGCGCAGTTCAGGCCCACGGCCAGCGGCTGCAGGTGGCGCACGCTGGCCCAGAAAGCGGTCACGGTCTGGCCGCTGAGGATGCGGCCGGAGGCGTCGGTCACGGTGCCGCTGATGATCAGCGGCAGGCGCTGGCCCGACTGCTCGAAGAACTCGTCCACCGCGAACAGCGCGGCCTTGGCGTTGAGCGTGTCGAAGATGGTCTCGACCAGCAGCACGTCGGCCCCGCCCTCGACCAGCGCCTCGATCTGCTCCAGGTAGGCCGCGCGCAGCTGCTCGAAGGTGACGTTGCGCGCCCCGGCGTCGTTCACATCGGGGCTGATGCTGGCGGTCTTGGGCGTGGGGCCCAGGGCGCCGGCCACGAAGCGCGGCTTGTCGGGCGTGCTGAACTTGTCGCAGGCCTCGCGGGCCAGGCGGGCCGAGGCCAGGTTCATCTCGCGCGCGAGGTGGCCCATCTCGTAGTCGTCCTGCGCGATCGTGGTGGCACCGAAGGTGTTGGTCTCGATCAGGTCGGCGCCGGCGCTCAGGTAGCCCTCGTGAATGTCGCGGATCACGTCCGGGCGCGTGAGGCTGAGCAGTTCGTTGTTGCCCTTGACGTCCTTGTGGAAGTCCTTGAAGCGCTCGCCCCGGTACTCGGCCTCGCCCAGCTTGAAGCGCTGGATCATGGTGCCCATCGCGCCGTCGAGAATGGCGATGCGGTGCTTCAGGATCTCGGGCAGCGCCTGGGCGCGGGTGTAGGCAGGGGCGTTCATGCCCTGGATTGTAGGAACAACCTCCTGCCCACCCGGCCTTGAGGGCAAATGCGGGACCTCTCCATCGGCGAAAAAGGCTGCCGATCAAACTTGTTGACGCCTGAATTCAATTGAATACAATTGACATCGCATGAACACAGCATCCCGGCCATCCCATTCCATGATGCCCTTGTCGGGTCGCATACCCGACGAGCTGTATCAGTGGCTGTCCACTGCTTCGTTCGATGGCGCCACCACCATGAGCGACAAGTTGCGGGTGGCGATCACCACGCTGAAGCAACTGCAGGAAGGGGATACGGACTACAACGGCGCACTGTCCATGTACCGGGATCTCTGCAGCAACACGCGCAGACAGCTGGCACAGATGGAGCCCAAGCATGGGCACTCCGAGGTTCTTTCCACCATCATCGAACACGCGCCGGCCATCTTGGCCGCACTGACGTCGGCCCAGATCAACGGCGTGTCCGATGCCCGACGGCTGGAAGATCAACTCACGCAGCGCTGCCTGCAGTTGGCCGAGAGCCTGCTGCGACAGGCCATCACCCGCAAAGCCAGGGCCCATGATGGCGACGTGGTCTCAAGACACGCTGCGCCCTTGGTCGAACTGGCCAACATGATTCACAGGCAGTCCATCAACGAACAGGAAGGAACACGACATGAGTGACTCGTTGCGTCAGAGGGTATCGAGGGTGATTGCAGGAGGCGCCCACGCCCTGCTGGACAAGATAGAGGACAACGCGCCCGTCGCGATGCTGGAGCAAAGCGTTCGTGAGGTCGAGGGCATCGCCGACGAAGTCCGATCGGAACTGGGCCGGGTCGTGGCCAACCGGCATCTGGCGCAGCAGCAGCACCTGAATCTGAACAAGGAGCACGAGCACCTGAGCGTTTCCATTGGACAGGCGCTGGACAGCCAACGCGAGGATCTGGCCAAGCCGGCGATCGCAAGGCAGATCGACATCGAAGCCCAACTGCCTGTGCTTGAAGCCAGCCTGGCGGAGCTGGCCTCGCAGGAGAAGGAGCTTTCCGGTTTCGTCGATGCCCTGATGGGGAAGAAACGCGAGATGCAGGCGGCCATCCGCGACTTTGAACAATCACGGCAGGCCGCCGAGAGTGCCGCGCTCCGGGGCGCCGGCGCCGGCACGCCCGTGGCCTCCAAACTGCAGGCCGCCCAATCCGCATTCGACCGGACCTACCAACGCCAAACCGGGCTGGACCTTGCCGGGCGCGGCACCAGCCTGGAACAGGCAGCCAAATTGAAGGAGCTGGGTGATCTGGTTCGCGAGAACAAGATCAACGAGCGACTCGCCGCACTCAAAGCAAAGTAGGCAAGCCATGATCCTGTTTGCCCACGAGACGTGGCCTTTCGGCGCGGCTTTGTTGCTGATGCTGGCACTCCTGGTGGCGGAGGGCGCCGGACTTCTGCTGTCCGCCAGCCCCTCGAGCTGGCTGGACGGGCTTCTGCCCGACAGCGTGGACGGTTCGCTCGGCTGGCTTCATCTCGGCAAGGTGCCGTTTCTCATCCTGCTGGGGCTCTTCCTGGCTGGCTTTTCCATCAGCGGCTACGCCATCCAGAGCTTCAGCGATGCCCTGTTGGGGCGCTTGCTGCCCGCCTGGCTTGCCTCTGTGCCAGCGGCCCTGACGGCCGTTGCAACCGTCAGTGGCCTGGGCGGCCTGATCGCCCGAGTCATGCCGACCGACGAGAGCAGTGTGGTCAGCGAACAGAGCCTGATCGGACGTGCGGGGGTCGTCACGCAAGGCATCGCTCGCCAAGGCATGGCGGCACAGGCCAGGGTAAGGGACATGCATGGCCGGGCGCACTATGTCCTTGTCGAACCCGATCTGGCAGGCGACACCTTTGAAGAAGGCGTCGCCGTCCTGCTGGTCAAGAAAACGGGGGCCCGGTACTTCGGCATCAAGAACCCCCA
Source organism: Hydrogenophaga sp. GW456-12-10-14-TSB4 (assembly GCF_059424305.1). Lineage (NCBI taxonomy): Bacteria > Pseudomonadati > Pseudomonadota > Betaproteobacteria > Burkholderiales > Comamonadaceae > Hydrogenophaga > Hydrogenophaga sp. GW456-12-10-14-TSB4. The sequence continues at coordinate 46,651 of NZ_JBWKZH010000015.1, forward strand.
CCCCGATCTGCTTTGAAACCACTCCATAAACCCAAAGGGAAGAAATGATCGACCTGCTGTTCAACATCGGCGTGCCCGCCGCCATCGGTTTCGTTGCCCTCGTTTTCATCGGCATCATCTTTGCCCGCCTGTACCGCAGGGCAACCAAGGAAACGGCCTTTGTCCGCACGGGCCTGGGAGGCCAAAAGGTGATCATGGACGGCGGCGCCATCGTGCTACCCATCTTTCACGAAATCATCCCGGTGAACATGAACACGCTCAAGCTGGAGGTGTCGCGCCGCGAGGAGCAGAGCCTGATCGCCCTGGACCGCATGCGTGTGGACGTGGCGGCGGCGTTCTTCGTGCGTGTCAAGCAGGTCGCCGAGTCCGTGAGCACCGCCGCGCAAACCTTGGGACGCAAGACCATGGCACCCAACGAGCTGAAGGTCCTGGTCGAAGACAAGTTCGTGGACGCCCTGCGCGCCACCGCTGCCACGATGACCATGCAGGAGTTGCAGGACAAACGCCGCGAGTTTGTTCAGGCGGTGCAGAACGCCGTGGCGGAAGACCTTGAAAAGAACGGGCTGGAGCTCGAATCCGTCTCGCTCACGAGCATGGACCAGACGGCGAAAGACTTCTTCAATCCGAACAATGCTTTCGATGCCGAAGGTCTGACCAAGCTCACGCAGGAAACCGAGACACGCCGCAAACAGCGCAACGACATCGAGCAGGACACGGAGGTTCAGGTTCGCACCAAAAACCTGGAAGCCGAACGGCTCAAGCTCGACATCACCAAGCAACAGGAATTCGCCACCCTCACCCAGCAGCAGGAGATCTCCAACGCCAAGGCCGACCAAGTGGCGGAAATCGCCAAGATCGAAGCCGAGCGGCAGCGCGAGGCCGAAGAAGTGCGGATCAATGCCGAGCGGCTGGTCAAGGAGCGCCGCATCGAGGCCGACCGCACCGTCAACAGCGCTGAAATCGACAAGAACCTGACCATTCAGAAGAAGACCATCGAGGCGGATCGGGAAACCCGGGTCAAGCAGGCCGAGCAACGGCAAGCGGTCGAGTTGGCCAACCAGGGGGCCGCCATTGCGATCGCGCGCAAGTCCGAAGAACAGTCCCAGGCGGACGCTGCCGCCAACCAGGCACGAGCAGAAGCGGTCAAGGCGGAAGAAGGCGTCAACACCGCGCGTGAAGTCGCCATTGCCGAGCGGGGCAAGTCCATCCAGCTGATCGACGCCGCGCGGGAGGCAGAGCAACTGGCCATCTCGGTGAAGGTGGCCGCCGAAGCCGAGAAAGAAGCCGCGGAAAATCGCGCGATGGCCTTGAAGGTGGAGGCCGATGCCAAGCGGGAAGCGGCGCTGGCAGAGGCCGAGGGCATCTCGGCCATCAACGACGCCAAGAACCGCCTGGGCGCCGCCCAGATCGATCTGGCGGTGCGCATGCAGCTCATCCAGTCCTTGCCGCTGATCATCCGGGAAGCCTCCAAACCGCTGGAGAAAATCGATTCGATCCGACTCTTCCAGGTCAACGGCTTGCCCATGGGCGGGCTGAATGGGACGGATGACGGCTCCGCACGGGGTGGCTCATCCGGCTCCTTGCCCGAGCAGGTCATGAACTCGGCACTTCAGTACCAGGTCGCCAAGCCCATTGTCGACGCCATCATGAAAGACGCCGGATTGGCCAACCCGTCCCTGACAGGCATCTCGCAGTCCGTGGCCGCCATGGTCAACGGTTCCGGTGCGCTGAGTGAGCCCCCCTCTCCCGCTTCGCTCCCCAACCCGGCATAACACCTTGCACACTCCGCCAGCGGCATGCTGGCGCAGTTCAATATGGCGATGGTTTCTGCACGGATTCGCGATCCCCGACAATACCCGGCATGAAACACCTCACGCCCAAGCAGGCCTGGGCCTGGCTGCAGGCCGAACGCGAACAGCGCGCAGCCCGTGGTGAAGAGCCCCCGCTGTTTGTCGACGTGCGCATGGAGATCGAGTCGCTCTACGTGGGCCGCCCGCCCGGCGTGGAGAACATTCCCTGGTACGAGTACCCCGACCTCACGCCCGACCCGGCGCGCTTCGCGTCGTCGGTGGAGCAGGAAGCCGGCGGCAAGCACCGGCCGGTCCTCCTGATCTGCCGCAGCGGCAAACGCACGCTGGACGCGGGCCAGGCCCTGGAGGCCGCCGGTTTCAGCGACGTGGCGCACGTGCTGCACGGTTTCGAGGGCGAACTCAACGACGACTTCAAGCGCTCCAGCCTCAACGGCTGGCGCCACGACGGCCTGCCCTGGGAGCAGATGTAAGCCCATGACCGCGGCCACCATCGACATCGCACCGGGCGGCGAGATCCTGGAAAACAGCCTCGGCGTGCTGCACGAGGTGTTCGGCTACGACGCCTTCCGGGGCCCGCAGGCCGACATCGTCTCGCACGTGGGCGCAGGCGGCGATGCGCTCGTGCTCATGCCCACGGGCGGCGGCAAGTCGCTGTGCTATCAGGTGCCGGCCATCGTGCGCGAGCGCACGGGCCAGGGCCTGACGGTGGTGGTCTCGCCCCTGATCGCGCTCATGCACGACCAGGTGGGCGCGCTGATCGAGGCCGGCGTGGCCGCCGCCTTCCTCAATTCCAGCCTGTCGCTGGAAGACGCGCAGCAGGTCGAGAAGCAGATGCTGCGCGGCGAGCTCACCCTGCTCTACGCGGCGCCCGAACGCCTGACCACGCCGCGTTTCCTGGCCCTGCTCGACTCGCTGCACGAGCGCGGCAAGCTGAGCCTGTTCGCGATCGACGAGGCGCACTGCGTGAGCCAGTGGGGCCACGACTTCCGCCCCGAGTACCGCGCCCTGGTGGTGCTGCACGAGCGCTATGCCGGCGTGCCGCGCGTGGCCCTGACGGCCACCGCCGACGACCTCACGCGCGCCGACATCGTCGAGCGCCTGCAGCTGCAGGAAGCGCGCACCTTCATCAGCAGCTTCGACCGGCCCAACATCCGCTACCAGCTGGTGGAGAAGAAGGACGCCACGACCCAGCTGCAGCGCTTCATCCGCGACGAGCACACCGGTGCGGACGGCCACGACGCGGGCATCGTCTACTGCCAGTCGCGCCGCCGGGTCGAAGAAGTGGCCGCGATGCTGTGCGAGGCCGGCTTTAACGCACTGCCGTACCACGCGGGTCTGGACGCCGCCGTGCGCCAGCGCCACCAGGACCGCTTCCTGCGCGAAGAGGGTCTGATCATGGTGGCCACGATCGCCTTCGGCATGGGCATCGACAAGCCCGACGTGCGCTTCGTCGCGCACCTGGACATGCCCAAGAACATCGAGGGCTACTACCAGGAGACCGGCCGCGCGGGCCGCGACGGCGAGCCCGCCAACGCCTGGATGGCCTACGGCCTGCAGGACGTGGTGAACCAGCGCCGCATGATCGACGAAAGCCCGGCGGCCGACGAGTTCAAGCAGGTGCTGCGCGGCAAGCTCGACGCCCTGCTCACGCTCGCCGAGGCCAGCGACTGCCGGCGCGTGCGCCTGCTGTCGTACTTCGGTGAAGCCAGCCAGCCCTGCGGCAACTGCGACAACTGCCTCACCCCGCCCGAGCTGCACGACGCGACCGAGTCGGCGCGCAAGCTGCTCTCGTGCATCTACCGGGTGCAGCAGGCCAGTGGCACCGCCTTCGGCGCGGGTCACATCATGGACATCCTGCGTGGCAAGGCCACCGACAAGGTCAAGCAGTACGGCCACGAGAAGCTGTCCACCTTCGGCATCGGCGCCGACCTCTCCGAAACGCAGTGGCGCGCGCTGTTGCGCCAGCTGATCGCCCGCGAAGCGGTGCAGGTGCACGACGCGCCCTACAACACCTTGCACCTGGCCGACGCGGCGCGCGACATCCTCAAGGGCCAGAGCCCGGTGTGGCTCAAGTCGCTGGCGGACAAGGCCGCCAGCTCGGCGCGCAGCGGCCGCCAGCGCGCTTCGCGCGCCACCGCCAAGGACGATGGCGTGCCGCTGAGCCTGTCCGAACGCGAATGCCTGGAGGCCCTCAAGGCCTGGCGCGCGGGCGTGGCACGAGAGCACAACCTGCCGGCCTTCGTGATCTTCCACGACGCGACGCTGCGTGCCATTGCCGGCCGCAAGCCCGAAACCCTGGCCGACCTGGACGGGATTGCCGGCATCGGGCAGAAAAAACGCGAAGCCTACGGCTCGGACGTGCTCCAGGTCGTGAGTGCTTTCGTCTGAAGTCGATTCAGCCCCTTCCCGGTCTTTGGTACCTAGGTTTTAGGAGCTCAACCGCCTGTCGGCGAGCCGTCTGTCGGACGCCGCTGCCGCTCAAGCTTCTCACGGCCGCGCCGATGTTTCAGATGTAGCCGGAGGACTTCTTGCCCTCTGGCCTGAGACCCACGAAACGGAGCGCGTCATGTTTTTCAGGTTGCCATGGTTTGGCAAATCCCGGCAGGTACAGCCGCAGTACCACGACACCCAGGTGCTGGAGCTGGATTTTCTCGTTGACGAGTTCCACGAAGCCATGGCCGACATCAAGGACCCCGTGCGCCAAAGGGTGCACGCTGCGCTGATGTCCTGCCAGACGCCCAAGGACCTCTGGTTCCTGCGCAGCAAGCTGTTCAGCCTGATCTCCAAGCACCACTGCGAAAGCGTGGCCAACAGCCGCGTGGCCCGGCTCGACCAGAAGCTGCGCTTCTTCGTCTCCCACCACCCGGAGTATTCCGCCGACGAGTTGCCCAGCGGCCCGATGGCCTTGCTGCACTGACGGTCCCCCCCGCGCCGCCTGCGGCGTCACCCCCCAGGGGGCGGCAGCAGCGGCCCGGCAAAGCCGGTTCCGCGCTGCCCTGGACAAACAAAAGCCACCTTGCGGTGGCTTTTGTTTTTGGCGCTCTCAGCGCTCAGTGCGTGAATCCCATCGGGCGCGCCTCCCGCACCTCGGGCTTGATGCGGTGCTCGGCCTCCAGCTGGGCCATGAACTCCTCGGGCGCCAGGGCCTCGGCCAGGATCTCCACCTGCCGCTTCACGGCCGCGAAGTCGCCCGGGCAGAGCTGCTCCAGCTTCGCCAGCCGCGTGGCCAGCTCGGGGCTCAGGCGCGCGGCATCGCCTCCCAGGGCTTCCACCACGAACATGGTCTCGCGCTGGCGCGCGGTCAGCGGTTTGAAGCGGATCTTGAAGGTGAAGCGCCGCAGCGCCGCCTGGTCGATGCTGTCCATCAGGTTGGTGGTGCAGATGAAGATGCCCGCGAAGCGCTCCATGCCCTGCAGCATTTCGTTGACCTCGGTCACCTCGTAGGTGCGCTGCGCGCCGCGCCGGTCCTGCAGGAAACTGTCGGCTTCGTCGAGCAACAGCACGGCTTTCTCGGCCTCGGCCTCGCGGAACATCGCGGCCATCTGTTGTTCGGTCTCGCCCACGAACTTGCTCACCAGGTCGCTGGCGCGGCGGATCATCAGCGGGCGGTCCAGCTGCTGGGCCATGTGCTCGGCCAGCGCGGTCTTGCCGGTGCCGGGCGCGCCGTGGAAGCACAGGCAGCCATGGCCCCGCGCCTTGAGCGCCGCGATCACGCGCGGCAGCTCGTAGCGCGACTCGACGTTGAGCATGTCCAGGCTGTACTGCGTGGCGCTGGGGCGCTGCACCAGATCGGGCTTGCGGCCCAAAGCGAGGTCGGCGTTCTTCAGTTGGCGTTCGATCAGCTCGTCAAGCACGGGCGCCTCGGTCGCCCGCGCCTTGCCGCCGCGCCGGGGTGCGGGCTGGCCCGCCAGCTGCGCGAACCGCAGCGCGGTGCGGATCTGCGCCGGCGTGAGCCCCTTGCGCTCGGTCAGGCGCGCCACCAGGCCGTCGGACACCGGCGCGCCTTCCAGCGTCTTGCGCACCAGCTGCTCGCGCGCACCGGGCGGCGGGCTCTTGAGTTCGAGGTGGTAGGCAAAACGGCGGCGGAAGGCCGGGTCGATCTGCTCGATGCGGTTGGTCACCCACAGCGTGGGCACCGCGTTGGTCTCCAGGATCTGGTTGACCCAGGCCTTGCCGCTGACGCTGCCGGTGTGCGCAGCCGCCACGTGTTCGGCGCGCGCCATGATCTGTGCCGCCTCGCTGGAGATCGGCGGGAACACGTCTTCCACCTCGTCGAACAGCAGCGCCGAATGCGCCGTGCCCTTGAGGAACACCTGCGCGATCTGCAGCGAGCGGTAGCGGTCGCGGCCGGAGAGCGCGTTGCCGTCGCGGTCGGCGTACTCCACCTCGAAGAGTTCCAGGCCCGCGGCCTGCGCCACCACGCGCGCGAGCTCGGTCTTGCCGGTGCCGGGCGGGCCGTACAGCAGCACGTTCACGCCCAGCTCCTTGCGCGCCACGGCTTCGCGCAGCAGACCGCAGAGCAGGCGCACATCCTCGCCCACGTAGTCGAAGTCCTTGGGGGTGAGCGCGGACCGGGCGGCCGGGCGGGTGAACACCGCCATCAGCTCGCTTTGCGTGCGGTACTCGCGCATCAGCACCGGGGGCAGCTTCTCGCTCACTTTCATGAGGTCGGCCAGGTCGGTGATGTTGTGCTCGGAAATCAGGTTCTCCACCATGCCGATGCGCTCCAGGCGCGAGCCCGCGCGCAGCGCCTCGCCGACCTCGCTGGCCTTCACGCCGGCCACGTCGGCAATGGCCGCATAGGCCTCGGGCGCGTTGTTGACCTTGAACTCGACCAGGATGGAACGCAGGTCGCGCTGGTAGCGCGCCAGCGTGCCGTACAGCAGCAGCGCGCGCTCGGCGCGGTTGAGCTGCAGCAGGCTGGCCAGCGCGTCGATGTTCTTCTCCACCAGGGTGGACTGCTTCTTGAGCGAGTGGCTCAGCCACTCACCGGTGACGGCCAGCACGGACAGCAGGTCCTTGGGCGACTCCTTGGCGTACTCGTCCAGGTAGAAGAACAGCGTGCCTTCCTCGTAGGGGCCGCGCCACACGCCGTAGCGCTCCATGAAGGCGTTGGTGGTCAGGCCGTCGTGGCCGCTCCACAGCTCGTTGTCCTTGCAGCGGCGCGCCAGGAACTCGCGCAGGCGCAGCAGCACGGTGTGCGGCCACACCAGGTGGCGGCCGGCGAGCGACAGCAGGGTATTGAGATCGCGCCGCACATTGAAGCGCGGGCCCTGGCGCGCGGCCAGGGTGAGCACGAAATGCGAGCACATGAGGTCGAGCACGGGCGCCTGGCGCAGGCCGTGGGGCACGAAGACGCGCCCCTCACTCGAGAGAGGGGCACGGCCTTCGCGTGCATCGAGAACGGTGCGGGCCGCCGATGCAGCGGACTGCAGCGAGCGCTTCGTCATCCAGACACCTCCAGAAATGCCTCCCCATGACGCCATGCCAGGGGAGCCGGCATTTGAGCGGACCATAACCCAGCTTGATGAATCATGGAAGAGAGTGATACGAACGGTTTGAGCAATTTGTCGGGCTTTGCCCTCGCACCACACCGTCACGGCGGGTACACAATCGCGCCATGCTGCAACTCCAAGACATCCAGACCGCCGCCGGTCGCCTCGCCGGGCAGGTGCTGGACACACCTTTCGTCGAATCGCGCACCATTTCGCAGCTCACCGGCTGCCAGGTGTTCCTGAAGTTCGAGAACCTGCAATACACCGCCTCTTTCAAGGAACGAGGCGCCTGCAACAAGCTGGCGCAGCTCACGCCCGAGGAGCGGTTGCGCGGCGTGGTCGCCATGAGCGCGGGCAACCACGCCCAGGGGGTGGCTTACCACGCCCATCGGCTGGGCTTGCGCGCGGTGATCGTCATGCCGCGCTTCACACCGGGCGTGAAGGTGGAGCGCACGCGGGGCTTCGGCGCCGAGGTGGTGCTGCACGGCGACACGCTGGACGCGGCCCGCTCCCACGCCCGGGAACTGGCTCAGCAGCAGGGCCTGGTGTTCGTCCACCCTTACGACGACGAGGCGATCGTCGCCGGCCAGGGCACGGTGGCGCTGGAGATGCTGCGCGATCAGCCCGATCTGGACACGCTGGTGATCGCCATCGGTGGCGGCGGCCTGATCGCCGGCATCGCTACCGCGGCCAAGGCGATCCGGCCCGACATCGAGATCGTGGGCGTGCAGACCGAGCGCTTTCCGGCCATGGTCAACGCCATCAAGGGCACCCACCTGCCACAAGGCACGAGCACGATCGCCGAGGGCATCGCGGTGGGCACGCCGGGCGTGGTGACCGAGGCCATCATCCGCCGTCGGGTGGACGACCTGCTGCTGGTCGACGAAGGCGACGTGGAGCAGGCCATCGTGATGTTGCTGGAAATCGAGAAGACCCTGGTCGAGGGCGCAGGCGCGGCCGGCCTGGCCGCGCTCATCAAGCACCCGCAACGCTTCGCGGGCAAGCGCGTGGGCCTGGTGCTCAGCGGCGGCAACATCGACCCGATGCTGCTGGCCTCGATCATCGAACGCGGCATGGTGCGCGCCGGTCGGCTGGCGCGCATCCAGGTCAACGCGCGCGACGTGCCGGGCAACCTGGCGCGCATCACGGCCACGGTGGCCGAGGCCGGCGCCAACATCGACGAGGTGCACCACCAGCGCGCCTTCACCCTGCTGGCGGCGCAGAACGTGGCGATCGAGCTCGTGCTGCAGACGCGCGGTCGCGAGCACATCGAGCAGGTCATCGAGCGCCTGCGCGAAGCCGGCTTCGACACCACCCTGCTCTGACCCTCGCCCGGCCCGGTTGACGCTGCGGCAAAGCCTCCGGCATCATCGGCCGATCAACGGCCAACGCGAACAGGAGGTAGGGCATGGACACCAACACGCTGTGGAACTCGCTGCAAAGCACGCTGGGCACCCACATCCCGCAACTGCTCGGCGCGCTCGCCATCTTCATTCTGGGCTGGCTCATCGCGGTGCTGGTGCGCGCGGCGACGCGCAAAAGCCTGGGCTTTGTGGGCGTCAATCACCGCTTTGGCAAACTCACCAACACGCGCGTGGACATCGAGGGCGCGGTCGCGCTCGCGCTGTTCTGGATCGTGATCCTGCTGACCCTGGTGGCGGTGTTCAACTCGCTGAACCTCGCCATCGTCTCCGGTCCGTTCTCGGTCTTCACCACGCAACTCTTTGAATACGCGCCGCGCCTGCTGGGCGGCCTGCTGCTGGCGCTGGTGGCCTGGCTGGTGGCAGGCGTGGTGCGGGCGCTGTCGCAGAAGCTGCTGGACAAGACCACGCTCGACGAAAAGCTTTCGGAACACGCCGACATGGCGCCCATCAGCGACAGCCTGGCAGGCGCGCTGTTCTGGCTGGTGATCCTGCTGTTCGTACCGGCCATCCTGGGCGCGCTGCAGATGGACGGCCTGCTCGATCCCCTGCGCGCCATGGTCACCAAGACCCTGGACATGCTGCCCAACGCGGTGGCCGCGTTCGTGATCGGAGGCGTGGGCTGGATCGTGGCCACGGTGCTGCGCAACCTCACCACCCACCTGAGCCGCACTGCGGGCGTCGACAAACTGGGCAGCCGCGCCGGGCTGGCCGACACGGTGCAGCTCTCGCGGGTGATCGGCATGCTGGTGTTCGTGGCGGTGTTCCTGCCGTCCCTGATCGCCGCGCTCGACGCGCTGAAGATCGAGGCCATCTCCCGCCCGGCCACCGACATGCTCAACACCTTGCTGCAGGCCGTGCCCAACCTGATCGCCGCCGCGCTGATCCTGGTCGTCACCTGGCTGGTGGCCTCGTTCGCGAGCAAGCTGCTGGCCACCTTGCTGGCCACCCTGGGCTTCGACACCCTGCCCGCGCGCGTGAACCTGGCCCATGCCTTCGAGAAGACCAGCGCCTCCACCGCCGTGGGCCGGGTGGTGCTGTTCTTCGCCATGCTGTTCGCCACCGTGGAGGCGGCCGCGCAACTCGGCTTCGGGCAGGTCAGCAGCATCGTGGCCAGCTTCATCCGTTTCGGCGGCGACATCTTGCTGGGCTCGGCCATCCTGGTGATCGGCTTCTGGCTGGCCAACCTGGCCTACGACGCCATCGATCGCGCCAGCGGCCCCGGCACCAAGGGCCTGGCGCGCGTCGGGCGCTATGCGATCCTGGCGCTGGTGATCGCCATGGGCCTGCGCGCCATGGGCATCGCCGACGACATCGTCAACCTGGCGTTCGGCCTCACGCTGGGCGCAGTGGCCGTGGCCGTGGCCCTGTCCTTCGGACTGGGCGGGCGCGAAGCCGCCGGCAAGCTGATGGACCACTGGCTCTCCAAATTCCGCCGCGAGGACTGACCGAATGACGCAGAACCCCGAGACCCCCGTCACCGTCGAGCTGCTGCAAGGCCTGCTGGCCGACTGGTTCGCGCCCTGGATCCAGGCCATGGGCCTTCGGGTCGAGTCGTTCGCCGACGGCGAGGTCACCCTGCGCCTGCCGCAGAGCGACCAGCTCTCGCGCGTGGGCGGCATGCTGTGCGGCCAGGCCATGATGTCGGCCGCCGACACCGCCATGGTGCTGGCCATCGTCACCCAGCTCGGCACCCGGCGGCCCATGACCACGGTGCAGCTCAACACCAGCTTCCTCAAACCGCTCTCGGGGCAGGACGCGCGCATCACGGCGCGCGTGGTGCGCGCCGGCAAGAACCTGGTGTTCGGCGAGATCGACATCGGCGGTGCGAACGACGGCAAGAGCGTGTGCCGCGCCAGCACCACTTACGCCCTGCTCTGAGGTGGCCGCGCCGCATCCTTTAAAATCCCCACAGTCTTGAACCCTTTGACGGAGCATCACATGTCCAGCCACAACCACAACACCCCCAGCGAGCAGCCCCAGGACATGGTGGAATCCATCGTTCCCTACATGCCTGTCGTGCTGCCCATCGCCGGCGGCGTGCTGATGTTTCTGCTGGCCTTCATCGCCATCTACATGGCCTGAACCCGCGCCGGTTCCGCCAGGCCGAACGCCCGCCGGGGCCTTCGGCCTTTCTTTTGGGCGCCCCGCCCGTCCCCCGGCCCAACCGTTTAATGCATCACGTTATGCGGGTTTTGCATGTAACCGCCTCGTAACGGCGCGAGCGCTTTCTTAAAATCGGGGCATTGGCCGACACGCTGATCAAGCCCGGATCCACCGACCCGGGTTTCATCCCCCCCTGCTGCCCCGCCATCCGCACCGCAGCCCCCACGCGCCGACCGCCCTTTTTCGCCAAAGGGACCCCTTGGACAGCCGCCCCGTCATCTGCATGACGCCCGCGGCTGTCGGTGTCTCTGTGGCATGCCGGTTTACAAACTTCTGGAGCGACTCCATGAACTCACCCGTGATGCAGGGCCTGGCCCTCAACACCCCCTCCTATGTGAAGAACGCCCGGCTGATCGCCTGGGTCGCCGACATGGCCGCCTTGTGCAAGCCCGACAGCATCTACTGGTGCGACGGCAGCGAGGAGGAGTACGCCCGCCTGTGCCAGCAACTGGTGGATGCCGGCACACTCAAGAAGCTCGACCCGGTCAAACGCCCCAACAGCTTCCTGGCCTGCTCCGACCCTTCGGACGTGGCCCGCGTGGAGGACCGCACCTTCATCTGCTCGCAGAAGCAGGAAGACGCCGGCCCGACCAACAACTGGAAAGCGCCCGCCGAGATGCGCGCCACCCTGCAACCCCTGTTTGACGGCTGCATGCGTGGCCGCACCATGTACGTGGTGCCGTTCAGCATGGGCCCGCTGGGCAGCCCGATCGCCCACATCGGCATCGAGCTCTCCGACAGCGCCTACGTGGCGGTCAACATGAAGCTCATGACCCGCATGGGCAAGGCCGTGTTCGACGTGCTCGGCGCCGACGGCGATTTCGTGCCCTGCGTCCACACCGTGGGCGCGCCGCTGGCCGAAGGCGAAACCGACAAGACCGCCTGGCCTTGCAACCCGACCACCAAGTACATCGTCCACTACCCCGAAACGCGCGAGATCTGGAGCTACGGCTCGGGTTACGGCGGCAACGCCCTGCTGGGCAAGAAGTGCTTCGCGCTGCGCATCGCCTCCACCATGGGCCGCCAGCAAGGCTGGCTAGCCGAGCACATGCTCATCCTGGGCGTGACCAACCCCCAGGGCAAGAAGTACCACGTGGCCGCCGCCTTCCCCAGCGCCTGCGGCAAGACCAACTTCGCCATGCTGATCCCGCCCAAGGGCTTCGAGGGCTGGAGCGTGACGACCATCGGTGACGACATCGCCTGGATCAAGCCCGGCAAGGACGGCCGCCTGTACGCCATCAACCCCGAAGCGGGTTACTTCGGCGTCGCCCCGGGCACCAACACGGCGACCAACCCCAACTGCATGGCCAGCCTGAACCGCGACGTGATCTTCACCAACGTCGCCCTGACCGACGACGGCGACGTGTGGTGGGAAGGCATGGGCGAAGCCCCGGCCCACGCCATCGACTGGCAAGGCAAGGACTGGACCCCCCAGATCGCCAAGGAAACCGGCGCCAAGGCCGCTCACCCGAACGCGCGCTTCACCGTCGCCGCCACCAACAACCCCGCGCTGGACCCGGCCTGGGACGACCCCAAGGGCGTGGCCATCGACGCGTTCATCTTCGGCGGCCGCCGCTCGACCACCGTGCCGCTGGTGACTGAGGCCCGCAACTGGACCGAAGGCGTCTACATGGCCGCCACCATGGGCTCGGAAACCACCGCCGCCGCCTTCGGCGCGCAAGGCGTGGTGCGCCGCGACCCGTTCGCCATGCTGCCGTTCACCGGCTACAACATGAGCGACTACTTCCAGCACTGGCTCGACGTGGGCGGCAAGCTGGCCAGCCAGGGCGCCAAGCTCCCGGCGATCTACTGCGTGAACTGGTTCCGCAAGGACGAGGCCGGCAAGTTCGTCTGGCCCGGCTTCGGCGAGAACATGCGCGTGCTCAAGTGGATGATCGACCGCCTCGAAGGCCAGGCCGGTGCCGGCACCGAGCACGCCTTCGGCGTGAGCCCGCTGTTTGAAGACATCCACTGGGACGGCCTGGACTTCTCCGCCGACCAGTACCGCACCGTGACCCACATTGACCGCGCCGCCTGGGCCAAGGAACTCGACCTGCACGCCGAGTTGTTCACCCAGCTGGCCTACCACTTGCCCCGGGAACTCGAGGAGACCAAAGCGCAGATCGAGAAGCGCCTGGCGGCCTGAAACAGGCCGCACTCGATCAACACCGGTGGCCCGCACGATCTGCGGATCACCGGCGCATCCCCGGCCTACCCGCCAGGGCAATAAAAAAAGCCACCGGACCCGGTGGCTTTTTTGTGGGCGCTGGGCGCTCGGATCAGATGTAGTACATCAGGCGGTTGCGGGCGCGGGCGGTGCCCAGACGCTCCCAGTAACCGATCTGCGGCTCGACGGCCTTGGTGGCTTCGGGCAGGCCCAGCGGCGCCAGGGCTTCGGCGAAGGACGCCGTCTGCACCGGGGCTTCGACTTCGGTCTCCACATCGGCGCGGGTGCGGGCGGCCATCAGCTCGTCCATCAGGCGGTGGTCCATGCGGGCCATTTCCCACAGGCGGGTTTCAGCGCGCGCTTCGGCCAGGGCTTGCGACCAGCCATCCAGCCCCACGACGGCGCGGCGGGCCAGCGAACGGGCGGTGTCGGCAAACAGGGCCATGCCGGCGAAAACCACGACCCACAGGAAGACCCAGGCCAGGAACAGCTGGCCGTCGGCCCAGGTGCTGATCAGGCGATCGGCCACCACGACCATGGCGGCCACCACGGCGGCCAGCAGCATGACGGAGAGGCCACGCGCACTGTCGTTGCGGCGCTGAACGCCGTCGACACCCTTTTGCGCGGGCGTGGATGCCGGGCGCAGGCCCAGCGGGGCAGAAGGAAGGGATGCGTATGTGCTCATGGCGAACTCCAGAAATAGAAAAATGTCTTTTGGACACCCGAATACTAGGGTTTGCCCTAGTATTTGGCCACTTTATCTTTGTGATGTCTTATATTCACCCGGGTGATAAATAACCTCAACTTCCGCACCCTGGATCTGAACCTCCTGCGTGTTTTCGATGAGGTGATGACCGAGCGCAGCCTGACCCGCGCGGCCCACAACCTGGCGATGACGCAGCCGGCGGTGAGCAACGCCTTGCGGCGCCTGCGCGAGGTGCTGGGCGACGAGCTGGTGCGGCGCTCGGGCTACGGCGTGGAGCCCACGCCCGTGGCGCTGGCCCTGTGGCCGACGGTGCGCGACGCGCTGCACATGCTGCGGGAGTCCCTCGCCCCTGGCACGTTCGACCCGACCAGCGCGCGCAACGCCTTCGTGCTCGCCATGGCCGACGCCACCGCCGCCAAGCTCATTCCCGGGCTGATGGATCTGCTGGAGAACGAGGCGCCCGGTGTGAACCTGCGCGTATTGCCGTTGACCACGCGCGACCCGCGCGGCCTGCTGGAGTCCGGCACGGTGGATCTTGCGATCGGGCACTTCCCCGGTGTGCTGGCCGAACTCGGCGCGATGCACCTGCAGGAGAACGACCCGCAGTTTCACCACCAGCGCCTGTACGACGGCGAGTACGTGGTGGTCATGCGCCGGGGCCACCCCCTGGCCGGCCAGCCGCTGAGCCTGGACAGCTACTGCGATGCGCGCCACCTGCTGGTGAGCTTCTCGGGTCGCCCTTTCGGGTTCGTGGACGAGGCCCTGGCAGCGGTCTCGCGCCAACGCCACGTGGTGATCACCGTCAACCAGTTCTTCACCGCTGGCCGGGTGGTGGCCACGACCGACCTGCTTACGGTGCTGCCGCGCCATTTTGTCGGCGCCACCGGCATGGAAGACGAGCTGGCCCTGTGCGACCTGCCGCTGCAGGTGCCGGCCGTGCACGTCGATTCCCTGTGGCACCGCCAGGCCACACAGAACAGCGCACACCGCTGGTTGCGGGACGCGGTAGCGCGCGCGGCCAACATGGATCTGCGTGCCGCGGCCGCCGCCCCCCAACGCCCCCGCAAGCCCAGGGCCTGAGCGACCTGGACCACAATGCCCGCATGAAACTCCAGCTGCTCAGCGACCTGCACCTCGAAGCCAACCCGGACTTTGTACCGACGCCCGCCCCGGGCGCCGACCTGCTGGTGCTGGCGGGCGATGTCGGCTCGTACCAGTTGCGGCGCGATGGCAGTGCCATGAACGAGCCCGACTGGGGCCTGGGCCGTTTTGCCGACTGGCCCGTGCCCGTGCTGTTCGTGCCGGGCAACCACGAGTACGACGCGCTCGATGTGGACGAGGCCCACGACCGCCTGCGCGACACCTGCGAGCGCCTGGGCCTGATCTGGCTGGAGCGCGAAACGCGCGTGATGCAGGGCGTGCGCTTCGTGGGCACAACCCTGTGGAGCGACTACGACGTGCTCGGCGACCGGGAAAAGGCCTACCGCGCCGCCAACCACTACCTCACCAAGATGGCCGGCCAGCGCGACGGGCAGCTGTTCGACGCCGAGGCCATGCGCACCCTTGCGCTGGACTGCCAGCGCTGGCTGCGCGGCGCCCTGGCCGAACCGTTCGACGGCCCGACCGTCGTCGTCACGCATTTCGCGCCCACCCTGCACAGCGCCGACCCGCGATACGGCCTGAGCCCGGGCACGGCAGGCTTCTGCAACGGGTTGGACGACTGGCTGCCGCAAGCCGACCTCTGGCTGCACGGACACCTGCACTGCCCCACGGACGTGCAGGTCGGACGCTGCCGCATCGTGGCCAACCCCCTGGGCTACGCCGTCAAGAACGAGCAGGACGGCTTTCTGCCATCGCAGCTGATCACCGTGCCGACCCAGGCTGGCACCACTGTTTGAGCCAGCGCAAGGTGCACCGGCGCCAAGGACATACACTGCGCACTGATTCAACCTAGAAGGAGAACACCTGATGAAGATTCTGCTGGCTGTCGATGGCAGCGCCTACACCAAGAAGATGTTGGCTTACCTGGCCACGCACGAGAACATGTTCGGCTCCGACAACAGCTTCTCGCTGATCACCGTGCAAGCCCCGCTGCCTCCCCGCGCACGCGCGGCCGTGGGCGCCGCGGCCGCCAACGAGTACTACGAGGAAGAGTCCGCCAAGGTCACCGGCGCGGTGATCAAGTTCCTCAAGCGCCATGGCATCGACGCCAAGGCCATCCACAAGGTGGGCACGCCCGGCGATCAGATCTCCAAGGCGGCCGACGGCGGCAAGTTCGACCTGCTGGTGATGGGCTCGCACGGCCACAGCGCCCTGGCCAACCTGGTGATGGGTTCGGTCGCCACGCAGGTGCTGGCCCATTGCGGCGTGCCGGTGCTGCTGGTGCGCTGATCCCAACCTGCTCCCTCGCACCAAGGGCCGCTGATGCGGCCCTTTTTCATGGCCGTTCGGCCAGCGCCGTCAGCGCGCCCGCAGCCCGTCGAAACAGGTGCTCAGCACCATCTCGATGATCTGCTCGTTGCCGTACTGCTCGCTGCCCTTGAGAAAACCGAGCACCGGATCGCATGCGCGCGCGTACAGGGTGTAGAGCACGGCGATGGGCGGCAGCGCCGGGTTCAGGCTGCCGTCCGCCTGCGCGGCCGTGATCCAGCCCCCCAGGCGCTCACTCACCTCCATCAGGCCGTCCACATAGGCCTTGTTGGTGGTCAGCGCGGCGCGCAGGCTGGAGTTTTCGCTCGGCAGCGACGGCATCTCGCCGGCCAGCTGCACCTCCATGGTCCAGCGCGCCACCGCCTTGAGCTGGTCGATCGGCCGCGCGCCGGTGGCGCCATCCCGCAGGGTGTCGAGGAATCCGAGGGCGCGCTCCATCACCCGCACCATGGCCGCCGCCGCCAGGTCTTCCTTGCTGGAGAAATGCTTGTACAGACTGGCCTTGGCGATGCCCACCTCGACCGCCACCTCGTCCAGCGTCATGGCCTCGAAGCCTTTTTCCGCCAGCAGGCGGTTCACCGCCGTGATGATGGCGTCCTCGCGCGCGAGGTGCATCTGCGCACGAAAACTGCGTTTGGGGGTGACAGGGGTTGGGGAAGCGGCGCTGACCATGGGGACCCTAATGACAGGCACCGGATTCTGCATCAGATCGACGCACGCGTCGACACGGCGACTCTTTGGTCACAGTTCGACCGGGGAGATTGCGACCTCAGGCGGCCACCGCTTCCACGCCCCGAAGGTTGAGGGCCGCCGCGCGGCGCAAGGCCATGCTCAGCGCGTCGAGCACGTCGGAATTGAGGTTCCAGCAATGCCAGTGCAACGCCACGCCCAGCCGATGGCGGGGCGCCAGATTCACCAGCTCACCGCGTGCCAGCAGCTCCCGCACGCGCAGCTCGGGCACCACGCTCACGCCCCAGCCCGCCAGCACCGCACGCACCTGGCCCTCGCTGGACGGCACGAACAGCTGCTTGAGCATCACGCGCGAGAGACCGAAGGCGTGGGACACGAAACCGTGTTGCAGGTTGTCCTTGCGGTTGAAGGCGACGAAGGGCACCTTGTGGAAGTTGTGCGCGTTCAGCCCCTTGGGCAGGTGCTCGGCGGCGTAGGCGGCCTGCGCCACCACCACATAGTCCATGGTGCCGAGCGCCTCCATCTTGCAGCCCCTCAGCGCCTGCCCCAGCGAGGTCACGCAGCCCAGCACCTGGCCCTCGCGCAACCACTCGTGGGTGAACTCCTGGTCGTCGGTGATGATCTCGATCGGCAGCCCCCCCTGGGCCAACGCATCGAGCGCGGGCAAGGCCCAGGTGGCAATGCTGTCGGCGTTGATCGCCACCGAAATGCGCTCGTCGTCGCGCCCGTTGCCGGTGGAGCTCGGCGCGAGCTCCTTGAGGTCCTTCTCCAGATCGGCCCGCAGCAGCCGCATCATCTTGGCGTGCTTGAGCATGAGCTGCCCCGCTGCCGTGGGTTTGAGCGGGCGGCTGCGCACGATCAGCACCGTGCCGACCTGGGCCTCCAGCGCCCGCAAGCGCTGCGAGACAGCGGACTGGGTGATCGAGAGACGCTGCGCGGCGCGCTCGAAACCGCCCTCTTCGATGATGGCGGCCAGGCATTCAAGGGCGTCTGGGTCAAAGGTGCTCATGGGAAACCTCCGGCAGAGAGCGGCGTGCGCGGCTTGTGGCCTGCACATAAGTCATTCTGATGAACGCGATTTTAGTTTAATTTCGCTTCACTAAGCACCCCATATTTTCCATACTGCGGCGCATTCACATCCCCTTTTTCGGAGCGGATCATGCAAGTCACGGTATTGGGCGCGGGCATCATCGGAGTCAGCACGGCGTGGCACCTGCTGCAACGCGGTCACGAGGTCACCCTGGTCGACCGGCAGCCGGACGCCGCGCTGGAAACCAGCTTCGCCAACGCGGCGCAGATCTCGGTGAGCTATTGCGAGCCCTGGGCCAACAAGGAGGCGCCGCTCAAGACCCTGAAGTGGATGTTCTCCGACGAGTCGCCGCTGCTCTTCCGCCCGCAGCTCGACTGGGCGCAGTGGCGCTGGGGCCTGCAGTTCCTGGCCCAGTGCAACGACAAGGCCTTCGTGCGCAACGTGGCACAGCTCGTGGCGCTGGGCGCCTACAGCCACGGGGCCCTCAAGGACGTGGTGGCCGAGACCGGCATCGAATACAACCGCCTGGAACGCGGCATCGCGCACTACTACACCGACCAGAAATCCTTCGACGGCGCGGCCGACGCGGCGGCGGTGATGCAGCGCTTCGGCGTGCAGCGCCGCGTGGTCACGCGTGAAGAGCTGCTCGCCATCGAACCGGCGCTCAAGGCCTTTGGCGATCGCATCGTCGGCGGCACCTACACCCAGAGCGACGAATCGGGCGACGCGCGCGTGTTCACGCAGCAGCTCGCGGCCCTGTGCGGCCAGCGCGGCGCGCGGTTGCTGTTCGGGCACGACATCGAACAACTGGAGAGTGACGGCCGCGAAGTGCGCCAGGTGCGCGTGCGCGACCGGGCCACCGGCACGGCCAGCGTGCTCAAGGCCGACGCCTTCGTGGTGGCCTGCGGCTCGTATTCCACGCCGCTGCTTGCGTCGGTGGGCGTGAACGTGCCGATCTACCCCGGCAAGGGCTACAGCGCCACCCTGCCCCTGCTGCAACCCGAGCTCGCCCCCTCGGTGAGCCTGCTCGACGACCAGATGAAATGCGCCGTCTCGCGCCTGGGCAACCAGCTCCGTGTGGCAGGCACCATTGAGCTCGGCGGCTTCGACCTCTCGCTCGACACACCGCTGGCGCGCAAGCGCTGCGACCTGCTGGTGCGCCGCATCGAGCAGGTGTTCCCCGGCGTGGCCGACACCCGCACCGCCGAAGAAGGCGGCAACCCGCAGTTCTGGTGCGGTCTGCGCCCGGCCACGCCGACCAACATCCCCCTGATCGGCCGCACCCCGCTGCGCAAGCTCTGGATCAACGCGGGCCACGGCACGCTGGGCTGGACGCACGGCGCGGGCTCGGGCAAGGCCATCGCCGAACTCATCCACGGCGAGCAGCCGGCGATGAACTTCGGGTTCCAGGGCATGGGGAGCCCGGCAAAGGCCGCCGGGCCAAGGGGCGTGCGGCGCTTGCAGGCCACATCGCGGGGCTGAACGCGGCCCCTCCATTGGGCCACCAGCCCTATTGGTTGGTCACCCAATATCTGCTATCGACATCCTGTTGCCCACTAGCGGTTTTCCGTTCCCGTCCATCCCGATGACGGCGCACCCCCTGCAAACTGCCTGAAGGCAATTTGCCGCAGCGCAAACAACTCTACAAGACGCGTGCATGACCGGCCAGCCGGCTGATGTCACTCGCGATTGCGCAGGGAGGGGGAACACATCGCACCATTGATTTAGTTCAATCGTTTCGCACGGCAGCCTGCCGTCCGCATCCGTCTCATTCATCTGAGACGGACATCGCCGTGTCGTCCGGCCCCCAAACGCGCGACTCAGCCACTGCCACGTCAACGGCAGCAGCTGGTTTTCGCTCGCCCATTCATCGAATTCAACCATGTCTCAACGTTCCATTTTGCTCCTATCCACCGCTCTTGTTTCATTGCACTTGGCCGGTTGCGGCGGCGGTGGCGGAAGTGCCGAACCCAGCAACCCCACGCCAGCGCCCAGCCTGGTGATGGGCGTGCTCGAACCCGCCTGTCAATCCTGCGCCGCGTCCAGTGCCACGACGTACACCGGCAGTGGAACGGGCGTTTGGCAGGCGATCAACACCGGCAGCATCCCCATGCAAGTGCCCATTTCCATCTCGGGTCTGTCTGGGAAAGATGTGCAACTGATCATCGCGAACGAGAGCAATGGCAGTGTCCCCCTCCCATCGGGGTCCATCCCCAATCGTTCCGAGACACACCTGCTCAGCGTGCCGACATCGAAGGTCGAAGATCCTCGTAAGGCGGCCATTGCGGAGTTCAATCGCGCTGGATGGCACCAGGCCCTCCTCGGCGCACCAACCCAGGCCCGTTCGCAGAGCCAATCCCAACCCTTGGCCGCCGCGGCCTACACGGTCGGGGATGCGCGCGTGTTCAAGGACAGCGATACCACCAATCGGAACACCACGCTTGCGCACCAAACCGTGGCTTCCGACGGCCGCAAAGTCAATTTCTGGGTGGAAACCACGGAGTACGTCACACCCAAGATCTCCAACACCATCTTGAACACCCTGGCCACCAAGCTCGCTCAGCCGAATGGTGTCTATGACAGTCTGGTTTCAGTGGGCGGGCCTCTGTGGGGTACGCATGCCTATGTTGATCTGATCAGCGACATCAACCGTCCACTGGACGTCGTACTGCTCAACTTCGACAACAACAACCAGCCGTATGGCGTCGTCGGCTATTTCCATGCTCTGAACAACGTCCTCAAGACCACTTTGCCGGAAAGCAACGAATCCCTTTCGATCTATCTGGACTCCGAGACGCTGTACCTGGCCGGCAATGCAGGCTTGGAAAGTGGCATCCTCACCTTGGCCCACGAGTTGATGCACATGAGCAACTTCTACAGACGCGGTGTGAGCATGAGCGTTGACCACGCGTTCGACACCTGGCTGGACGAAATGACCGCCATGGCCGCGGAAGACCTGGTGGCCGATCAATTGACCACCTTCAACCCGATTCGGGATCTGCGCTTGCCGCAGTACCTTGGCGGCGGAGGCCTGGGGTACTCGTCCTTCAATTGCGCCCTGACAACCTGGACGCCCTACTCCGGCTCCTGCGACAGCTATGCCGTATCGGGCTCATTCGGTGGATTCTTGGTTCGACAGCTCGGCCTGGGCTTCTTCAAGGGCCTGTTGACGCAACCGCAAGCCAACTCCCGCACAGCCTTGGATGCCGCAATCAAGGCAACAACACCCACGTCCTCGCTAGCGCAGCAATTTCGCCGCTTCACCGTGAGCGCAGCAGGCGTTCTTCCTGCCGCTGGCGCGCCCACCGGCTACGGATTCCCGGCTCGATCAGAGGGCGGTTTCAACGTTCCCGTCATCAATGCGTTTGTTTTCAAAGGACAACGGGTTCTGCCGTCACCCCTTCCTACACAGATCCGCTCGCTCGCTATCGTCCCCGCCGTGCGGCAAAACGTGACGGGCACCTACACGGATTCGGTGCGGATTCCTCCGGGTGCATCGCTCTCTGTCGTCATTCACTGAACTCAGGGGAGAGCCGACGATGCCGATGAACATTCCATCGATGCGCCGGTATCTGACCTCCCTTGCATTCATGGCGAGCGTTCAACTCGCCGCCTGCCAGGGTTGGGCAAGCGCGGGCACGATCGAAATCGAAGGCAGATTGGTTCTGAGGGGCAACGAACCCTTCGTGCAACCCGTGGTCGTGGTGTCCAACTCGGAGCAGTGGGCACTTCTGGGTGTGCACCGCTCCGAGGTCGAAGACCACCAAAACCAGATCGTCAGGATCAAAGGTCAAGTGGTTCAGACATCCACGCCATGGACGACGCGTCTTCCCGCGCTGAGAGTGCTGGATTTCTCGCCACGACTCACGACGCCAGCGCCCGCATCGCCGAAATGAGGTCCGACTTGCCCTCGAAGCCGATGCCCGGCAGCGGGGGCAGGGTCACATAACCCTGCTCCACCTTCACCCCGTCGGGGAAACCGCCGTACGGCTGGAAAAGATCGGGGTAGCTCTCGTTGCCACCCAGGCCCAGGCCGGCCGCGATGGCCAGCGACATCTGGTGGCCGCCGTGCGGGATGCAGCGGCTGGGTGACCAACCGTGTTGCTTGAGCATCTCCAGCGTGCGCAGGTACTCCACCAGGCCGTAGCTCAGCGCGCAGTCGAATTGCAGCCAGTCGCGGTCCGGGCGCATGCCACCGTGGCGGATCAGGTTGCGAGCGTCCTGCATGGAGAACAGGTTCTCGCCCGTGGCCATGGGGCCGGCGTAGACCTTGCCGAGTTCGGCCTGCAGTTCGTAGTCCAGCGGGTCGCCGGCTTCTTCGTACCAGAACAGCGGGTACTGCGACATGGCCTTGCCGTAGTCGATGGCGGTCTTGAGGTCGAAGCGGCCATTGGCGTCCACCGCGAGCTGCTGGCCGGGGCCCAGGATCTTGAGCACGGATTCGATGCGCTCGCAGTCGTCGGCGAGCGAGGCGCCGCCGATCTTCATCTTCACCACAGAATAGCCGCGCTCCAGGTAACTTTCCATTTCCTTGCGCAGGCCATCAAGGCCTTTGCCGGGGTAGTAGTAGCCGCCCGCCGCGTAGACAAACACGCGCGGGTTGGGTGTGCCGGTGCCGTAGCGTTCGGCGAGCAGCTGGTACAGCGGTTGGTTGGCGATCTTGGCGACGGCGTCCCACACGGCCATGTCGATCGTGCCCACGGCCACCGAGCGCTCGCCGTGGCCGCCGGGCTTCTCGTTGATCATCATCTGCGCCCAGACCTTGTGCGGGTCGAGGTTGTCGCCGGTCTCGTCGAGCAGGCTGGCCGGGTCGGCCTCGAGCACGCGCGGGCGGAAGCGGTCGCGGATCAGGCCGCCCTGGCCGTAGCGGCCGTTGGAGTTGAAGCCGTAGCCGATCACGGGCTTGCCGTCGCGGATCACGTCGGTGACCACGGCCACCAGGCTCAGGGTCATCTTGGAGAAGTCGATGTAGGCGTTGCGGATGTCCGACTTGATGGGGCGGGTGGATTCGGCGATGTCGACGATTTTCATGTTGCTGCGGCTGGGGGTGGAGAAAGAAGGAATGGGTGGCATCATTCCCGGCGGGCCGCGCAGCGTCCAATACCCGAATCGCATACATCTATCGATCTCTTCGCCCATGGGCCCCGGCAACCGACCCCTTGACCTCGAATGGCTGGAGGATTTCCTCGCGCTGGCTGAGAGCGGCAATTTCTCCCGCGCGGCGCAGGCGCGCCACATCGCGCAGCCGGCCTTCAGCCGCCACATCAAGTCACTGGAAGAATGGACGGGCGTGCCGCTGTTCGACCGCAGCGCGCACCCCGCCGTGCTCACGCCGGCTGGTCAGCGTTTCAAGCCGCTGCTGGAAGACCTGCTGGGCCGGCTGGAGGCGGCGCGCAGCCTGGCGCGCGCGGCGCACGACGAGGCGGCCGCCGGCCTGCGTTTTGCCGCCACGCACCTGCTGTCGCTGGCCTTCTTTCCGCCGTGGTTCTCGCGCGTGGAGCAGACGCTGGGCCCGCGCACGGTGCAGATGCATTCCAACAACCTGGAGGCCTGCGAAGACCTGATGCTGCAGCGCAGTGTGCAGTTCCTGCTCTGCTACGGGCATCCCGAGGTGCCGGGCCGGCTGGAGGCTTCGGGCCACCCCATGCACCCCATTGGCGAAGAAACGCTGCTGCCGGTCGCGGCCACGCGGCCCGACGGCGCGCCCGCCTTCCGCCTGGGCGAGTCCACACCTGCGCAGGCGCCACTGCCCATCCTCGCGTACCACGCCTCTTCGGGCCTGGGCCGCATGCTGCAGACCTGCCTGCGCCCGCTGCTCGGCGGCGATGCGCAGCACCACACCGTGTTCGCCGCGCACCACGCGGTGGTGCTCAAGGCCATGGCACTGGAAGGCCGGGGCATCGCCTGGCTGCCGCGCAGCCTCGTGGCGGCCGAGCTCGCGAGCGGTCAGCTCGCGGTGGCCGGTGGTGCCGAATGGGCGCTGGCGATGCAGATCCGCCTGTACCGCCAGCCGATGGAGATGACCGAGTCGGCCGAGGCGCTGTGGTCTCTGGTGTGCAGCGAGCGCGCCAACGCCCCCTGACCCGTCAGCCCGTCTTGCGGGCCGCCTTCACCGGCAACACCAGCGGGGCGGCTTCCTCGGGCCGCAACCGCTCGCCCATCCAGCGCTGCAGGTCCATCCACATCTGGCGCATCTCGGCGTCCAGCGGGGTGCGCAGCGCGCTCGGCAGTTCGACCGTGACCACCGGCATGCCCTGGTGCACGCCGCCGTAGTTGCCCAGGCTGCCGGGGAAGATGCCGACCTGGTCGAGGTAGAGGCGCCCGAGCTTGGGCGGCGGCACGCCCGGGCCGTCGAAGTCGAGCACGCCGTAGGGCGCGTGGATGCTGACGATCAGGTGAGGCTGAAAGCGTGCCATCTCATCGTGCAGGAAGCGCGATTCGGGCTCGGACAGCGGGCTCGAGCCCGGCCAGCGGCGCGGGTCTTTGCGGGTGCGCTGCTCCCAGTAGACCTTGGCTTCGCGCTGCCAGTCGGGCGTGGGGAAGTTGCGGTTGAGGTCCACACCGTTGGCGTTGGTGCGCCGCGCTGGCCGGACCAACAGGCCGTCGGGGTTGAGCGCGGGAATGAAGCGCCAGTGCGCGTTGGCCGGCATCTGCACCGCGTGCTGGATCCAGTGCAAGGCCACGGAGGCGGACGACAACTCGTCGCCGTGCATGGCACCGACCACCAGCACGCGCAGCTTCGCACCGGGCGTGGTGACGTCGCGCGCGTAGAGGGTGCGGCCATGCACCGACCGACCGGGCGTGGGCTTGAGCTCGGCCGCGTCGCACAGCGGGCGCTTCAGGTTGGGCAGGCGCGCGACAAACGCCTCGCAGGGGCTGGTCACGGTCGTCGATGCGGCGGCCGCGCCCGCAGCAAGGGCGCCCAGCAGCGTCAGGACGGAAGAGAACCGGCGGGCTTGCAACATCCCGGCATTCTAGGAGGCCGGCCTTGCATTTCGTTCCTCATTCGTCGCGTTCGCCGGCCTCGTACAGCGTCTCGCGCCCCATGCGGTCAAGGATGAGTTCGGCGGTCCAGGGAAGCATGAGCGCGCCGCAGCGGCTGTCGCGGTACAGGCGCTCCAGCGGCAGGTGTTTCATCATGCTCTGGCCACCGCAGGTGCGCAGGGCCAGGCGCGCGATGTCGTTGGCGCCTTCCATCACGCTGTAGTGGGCGGCGTACAGGCGCAGCTTCTCGTCCTTCGAGGGGTTGGGCCGGGCTTCCGTGATGGCGCGCTGGAAGAGGCTTTTCATGCTTTCGAGCTGGATGCGCATCTGCGCCACCGCGATCTGCTTGGTGGGGTACTGCCGGCGCTTCACCGGCGGCTCGCCCTCGACCTCGCCACGCAGGTACTTCACGGTGAAGTCGTAGGCCGCGGTGGCGATGCCCAGGTAGGTAGGGGAGAGCGTGAAGAACATGGCTGGCCAGGTCTGCGCGCCCTTGAAGTAGATGCCGCGCGGCATGAGCTGTTCGGCGTCGCTCACGAACACATCCTTGAACGCGAGGTTGCGGCTGACGGTGCCGCGCATGCCCAGCGGGTCCCATTCGCCGCTGATGGAGAAGCCCGCGCTGGTGGCCGGCACGCTGATGTAGAGCGTGTCGCGCGCGTCGGGGTGGTCGTCGCCCTTGTCCTCGGTGCACAGGATGCCGTAGTAGTCGGCGGCACCCGAGAGGCTGGCGAAGATCTTGCGGCCGTTGACGAGCCAGCCGCCCTCGACCTTCTTCGCGGTGGTGCCGAAGGGCGCGCGGCCGGCGGCGGCGGCACTGCCTTCGCTGAAGGGCTGGGCGTAGACCGCGCCCTCGGCCACGACGCGCCGGAAGTGCAGCTCGCGCCGCGCCAGGTGCTCGGCGCGCTGCGCCTCGGTCATGGCGATGCCGTCGGCCAGCACGCCGGTCCACATGGTGCTGCAGATGTGCATGTTCCAGGTGAGCGCGGTGGCACCGCAGAAGCGGCCGATCTCGGCGGCGACCATCATGTACGTGGCGTAGTCGGCCCCGAGGCCGCCGTGCGCCGTGGGCACGCAGAGCCGGAGGAAGCCGGCCTCGCGCAGGTCGTCGTAGTTGGCGAACGGAAAGCTGGCCTCCCGGTCCCACTGCGCCGCGCGCGCGGCGAAGCGGTCGCGACCCAGCGCATGGGCGCGCTGCAGCAGATCGCGTTGCAGCGCGGTGAAGGGCAGGTCACCCACGGCCGGGGTGAAGCTCAACGAGGGAAAGGCGTCCATGGGTGTGTCCCTTGAAAACGGGGGGGAAGAAGATCAGTCGATGCGGCCGCCCAGCGAGGCCAGCACCCCGCGCCAGAGCGCGTCGGTCTCGGTCCGGGCGTTGTCGTCACCGCCACCGCCGGGGTACTCCCAGGCCGAGGTGATGGCCATCACGAGGCCGCTGGCGGGCTGCACGAACAGGTGCTGCCCGTGCACGCCGCGCATGAGAAAGGTGCGTTCCTTGAAAGGCAGCAGCCAGAACTGGTAGCCGTAGCCGTAATAGGGGATGGTGCGGCCGGGCCGCAGCGCATGGCTCTGGCGGTATTCGTCGGTGGCGTCCATCAGGTAGTCGCGCGGCACCACCTGGTGCTCGCCCACGCGGCCGTTGTCGGCCAGCAGCAGGCCCAGGCGGCCCCAGTCGCGCAGCGAGGCGTTGAAGAACGCGAAGGCGCCTTCCTGCCCGTCGGCACCCGTGCGCCAGAACGCCTCGTGCTCGGCGCCCATGGGCTCCCACAGCCAGGCCTGGGTCAGCGCGGCCAGGCCCTGGCCGGTGGCGCCGCGCAGCACGTAGCCCAGCACCTCGGTCTCGCTGCTGGCGTAGGCGAAGCGCTCGCCGGCCGGCGCGTTGCGCTGCGTGATGGTCTGCAACACCTCCATCGCGCCGCGTGGCGATTGCATGAAGGCCACCGCCAGGCGCGTCACGTCGTCGTTGCCGTCGTAGCGCTCGCTGAACTGCAGGCCCGAGGTCATGGTGAGCAGGTGCCGCAGATGCGTGGCGCCGTAGGGCGTGCCCGCCAGCGCGGGGACGTATTTCTCCGCCGGGTCGTCCAGCGAGGCGATGAATCCCTTGGCCTGGGCGATGCCCACCAGCAGCGAAGTCACGCTCTTGGCCATGGAAAAGGACAGGAAGCGCGCGCCGGGTTCGCGCCCGTAGCGGTAGCGCTCGGCCACGATCTGCCCGTCCTTGAGGATCAGCAGGCCGGTGGCGCGCTGGTGCTCCAGGTAGTCATCCAGCCCGTAGCTGTGCTCGCGGTGGCGGTAGTGCACGGCGGGCGGCGCGGCCATGGCAGGCAGCGGGCGCGCTTGCGGCGCGGGCGCCACCCGGGCCACGTGCACGCCCGGCACGCGGTCCAGCGCCGACCAGGAGCCCACGCGGTACGGATTGTTTCCCCAGGTGCTGCCATTGCCCACCGGATAGCCCTGCGCCTTGCCCAGCAGGGCTTCGTCGGGCTCGGCCCTGGCCCCGAGTGCGGCCAGCACCAGCGCGGTGACCAGGGCCAGGTGGATTTGCCTCATGGTCCGCCGTCTGAAGGCTGCTCAGTGCAGCGCGCGCGTCTGCGCCAGGAAGTCGAGCAGCAGCGCGTCGAAGTCGTCGGGCGCCTCCAGGTTCATGAGGTGGCCGATGCCCTTGAGTTCGGCGTAGCGCGCATCGGGAATGGCCTCGGCCATCTGTTTCATCACGGCGGGCGCGGCCACGCGGTCGAACTCGCCACCGATCAGCAGCGTGGGCACGCCGATGCTGCCGAGCGCGGCCTGCCGGTCGAAGGTGACCAGGCAGTCGAGCGCGCGGCGGTAGGTGGCGGCGGGCACACCGGCCATGCAGTGCTCGGCCAGGCGCAGGCCCTCGGGCAGGGAACCGGGGCCAACCATCTGCGGCACCAGCCGCCCGGCCACCTCGGCCATGCTCTGGCCCGCGTCCAGCGGGGCGGTGCGCTGGGCAATGAACTGCTGCGCCCAGGCGTCGGCACTGCGGCCGTCGGTGCGCTTGCCGAACGCCGCCGAGGTGCCGCACAGCACCAGCCGGCTCACGCGCTCGGGCCGGCGTGCCACGACCTCCTGTGCCACCATGCCACCCATGCTGTGGCCCAGCAGCACCACGTGCTCGCACTGCAGGGCGTCGATGAGGTCGATGCAGCTCTGCGCCAGGCCCTTGAAGGTGTAGGGCTCGATGGGCGCGCTGTGGCCGTAGCCCGGCATGTCCCAGGCCACCGCACGGTAGCCGGCCGCCGCCAGCGTCTCCACCTGCGGCGCGAAGGCGATGTGGCCGCCGCCGATGCCGTGCAGCATGAGCACAGTGGGGCCGCTGCCCAGGGTTGTGAATTTCGGGATCATGCGCCCACCACCTTGCCGGCATCGACCACGGCCGTGCCATCGAGCGCCACCGTACAGCCGCGCACGGGGAAATCGAAGTGCCCGCGCGTGTGGCGCCCGGCCACCTCGTTGGCGCCGGTGCTGTAGAGGAAATTGCCGGCGAAGGCGCGCAGCTCGGTGCCGTTGAAGTCGCGCTTGTCGTAGAGCGCCATGCTGTCCCAGCGCGCGGCTTCGTTCAGGCCGTAGCCCACGTGGCTCACCGCGTAGGCCTCTTTTTCTTCCCACGCTGCGTAGTGGCTGCGCAGCAACTCGGCGTCCACGCCCTGGCCGTCGATGCGCGTCACGTGGTCGTTCTCGATGGTGAGCGTGATCGCGCGTTCGATGTAGCGCTTGAAGGTGAGGTTCACGTCGCCCTCGGCCAGCACCAGCGTGCCGTTGACGCTGCCGGCCGCCGGAAAGGCCAGCACCATGCCACCGGGCCAGTGCGTGAGCGTGCCGGCGCGCGTGGTGCTGCCCCAGTTGCCCCCCACCACCGCGCCCTGCAACGAGATCGCCAGGTCGGTGCCGGCGCCGGAGGTGACGCGCAGGGCTTTCGCGCCGCGCAGCCGTTTCACGTGGTCCTTCACGCGCGCCTCGGTCGCGTCGTCGGGCAGCAGGCGCACCAGCGCCTCGGGGTGCTCGTTGCTGACGTAGACGATGCGCGGCTGCGTGAGGCCGTTGCCCTTCAGGATGGCGGGCAGCTCGGGCGCATGCATCAGGCCCTCGACCGTGCAGTCCACCACCAGCGTGCAACCCGACAGCGCGGCGATCACCGGGGCGAGCTGCTGCAGGGCCGGGCTGGCCCCCGTGGAACGGGACACCGGCTCGCCGGTGCTGAACACGGAAGGCAGCGTGAGCATGAAGGTGCGGGCGCCCAGCCGGGCCGCCGCGAGCCGCGCCAGCTCCATCAGCACAGGCCGGCTTTGCGTTTCACCGAGAATGGCCACCGTATCGCCGGTTTGCACCGCACAGCGGCGCAGCAAGGTCTCGAAGGCATCGATCCAGGCGGGTTCGGTCCGCTCCTGCAGCATGGGCTTTCCTTGTTTTGGGCCGGACCGCATCAGGGTCTTGCAGCCGGCGTTGTCATTATTCATGAATTTTCATATAAATTCCAACCATGTCCCCAGCCCGTTCCGCCGGCCAGCAGGCCCGGCCCCCTGACTTTTCGGCGCACGAGTTCCGCGCCTCGCTGGGCATGTTCGCCACGGGGGTGACCATCGTGACCGCGCGCACCGATAGCGGTGACCTCGTGGGCCTGACGGCCAACTCCTTCAACTCGGTCTCGCTCTCGCCGCCGCTGGTGCTCTGGAGCCTGGCGCGCGCGGCCGGCTCCATGGCTGCGTTCTCCAACGGCAGGCACTACGCCATCAACGTGCTCGCGGCCGACCAGCAGGCGCTGGCCGAGCGCTTTGCCGCGCGCGACACCGACCGCTGGGCCGGTGTGGGTTTCACCAGCGGCGCCAGCGGCGCGCCGCTGCTCGACGGCGCGGCCGCCAGCTTCGAGTGCTTCAACCGCAGCCAGTACGCCGAGGGCGACCACGTGATCTTCGTCGGCGAGGTGGAACGCTGCCGCCACCGGCCCGAGGCCTCGCCGCTGCTCTTCCATGGCGGGCGCTTCTACACCGAACACCCCTTGTGAACACACACGCCGTGAACGAACGCGTCCCGCCGCCGGGCCGCCCCAAGGCGGGACAGCCCCCTCGGGGGGCAGCGACCCGCGAAGCGGTGGAGCGTGGGGGCGCACGTTTCACGGACGACTACCTGGGCTACCTGCTCGGGCAGGCGAACCACGCTCTCTTCAAAGACTTCGACGCCGTGGTTCGAGACGCCGGCCTGAGCAGCATCGAATGGCGCGTGCTGGCCACGCTCACCGGCCAGCCGCCCATGCCCGTGGGCCAACTGGCGTTCGAGGTGTTGAGCCAGCAACCCACCGTGACCAAGCTCGTGCAGCGCCTGGCCGCCCAGGGCTGGGTGGCGCTGTGCGACGACCCGGCCGACCAGCGCCGCACGCTGGTGAACATCACCGCCACCGGGCAGAAGAAGGTAACGCCCCTGATCGCACTGGCGCGCGAGCACGAGGCGTCGGTGCTGGGCACGCTGAGCGCGGCCGAGGTGCGCCGCCTCAAGGACCAGCTGCGCCGCCTCGCGCAGGCCTAACCCCCGCGACAGCTGGGACATCGGCGCGCGCCGACAATCGCTCGCATGACTTCTCCGGCCGACCGCAAGACCCACCTCGACTCCCTCGCCATCACCCTGCTCGTGGTGTGCTGCGCCTTCTGGGGTTTCCAGCAGATCCTGATCAAGGACACCGTGGCCGAGGTGCCGCCGCTGTGGCAGGCCTCGCTGCGCTTCTGGGGCGCGGCCGTGCTCATCTGGGCGTGGTGCCGGGTGCGCGATGTGCCGCTGTTCGCGCGCGACGGCACACTCAAGGCCGGCCTGCTCGCGGGTTCGCTGTTCGCCGGCGAGTTCGCCTTCATCTACCTCGGGTTGCTGCACACCAGCGCCTCGCGCCTCACCGTGTTCCTCTACACCAGCCCCTTCGTGGTGGCGCTGCTGCTGCCGCGCGTGGTGCCGGGCGAGCGGCTGCGGCGCATCCAGTGGGTGGGTCTGGTGATCGCCTTCGCCGCCGTGGCGCTGGCCTTCAGCGAGGGCTTCATGCACGGCTCGCCGGTGGCAGGCGCGTGGTTGGGCGACGCGATGGCGCTGGCCGCCGGCACGCTCTGGGGCCTGACCACGCTCACCATCCGCGCCACGAAGCTCTCGGGCGCGAGCGCGGAGAAGACCCTGTTCTACCAGGTGGCGGTGACGGCGGCGGTCGCGCCCTTCATCTCGCTCGCGCTGGGCGAGGTCTGGTCGCTCGACTACTCGGCGCGCGCCTGGGGCTCGCTCGGCATCCAGACCGTGGTCGGCGCCTTCGCCAGCTACCTCACCTGGATGTGGCTGCTGCGGCACTACCCCGCCACGCAGATGTCGACCTTCACCTTCCTCACCCCGGTGTTCGCACTGGTGTTCGGCGTGGTGCTGCTCAGCGAGCCGCTCACGCTGCAACTGGTGGTGGCGCTGGTGGGCGTGGCGCTGGGCATCGTGCTCGTGAGCCGGCGCGGCTGAGCAGGCCTTTGCATGTGCCCGGTGTGACCCCGGGAAATCCCGGGGTGGTTTGACCGAACCCGGCCAATGACCTTCCTCACTAGCTAGTTTCAGCGCATTCATTGCTGAAACCGAACAGGGAGGTCATTTTGAGTTTCAATTTGCCGTCGGTCTGTCACAACCTGCTTCCCCACCACATGCATGGTGACCATGCGGTGGCCTTCGACGAAGAATCCCTGCTCACCAAAGACAAGGAGACCGATGACTCCCTTGTCGTGTCCACGTCAACGGATACCGCTCCCCATTTCGATCAGGCCTCCTTTGTCCTTCCCTTGTCGCGCCCCTCTCTGTCCCTGCTGGGTCGGACCGCCGGGCCAACACCCGACGTCCAGCGGCAGGTGGCCGCGATTCTCCAGGACTTCGCCGCCGGCCCGCCAAAGCCCCACCCCGACGACCTCCTGTCCGCGCAGCACGTCTACCCGGCATGGTGCGTCCTGCTGTTCGCGACCGTCGGGCCAGGCTACGGCACGAGCATCGACTTCCAGACCGGTGCCGAGCACCCGAACGCCGGACTTCACTACCTTCCGGCCATGATCGCCGGCCTGGGTCAGGCGGGCGACTCCAAGATCACCTGGGACGGTGTCCGCGGCGGTTTGGCGAGCCATCGGCAGGAGCTGGAGGACTGCCACGTCTACCTGAATGCGGTGTCCGGCTTGCAGGCCTTGGCTGCGCTGAAAACGCATCAAGCTTCGGACCGCGCCTTGGTCGAGCAGGCCCGGGCTCGGTTCGAGGAGTTGGTGCAGACCCACGTCGCCACCTTCCAGCGCTGCCTGGAACCGGGCTACCTCGTCCCTCGCTGCATGATCGCTGGCGTGCGAGACGTCGGGCTGGGAGGACTGTCTCTGCTCAAGACCATCCCGACGGCGGCGGTCAACGGCATGGCCACCGGCGGGCCGCTCACCGGCGCCGCCAAAGACCTGGCCACCACCCTGCCCCATCTCTCCTCTGCCCTCACGATGTTGACGGGCGTTTTCCACATCGCGCACGCGATCCTGGAAGGCCTGGACGCACGAAGAAACCTCAAGGCGCTGTTGAAGGCCGAGCAGTTCGACAAAAACGTGTTTGAAGCGCATGGGGCAGGTTGCCCCGAGCTGCTGGAGCTGCTGGAGCACCGCCACCAGTGGCGTGAGCTGGCGCGGCTCGATGCCGATCTGCTCGACCTGCACGGCTGGATCCGTGGCATCTACGGCGGTACCAGCCTGGGGGGCGCCGTGGCCGGCGCCGTCTTGACCGGGCTGGGCGGCGCAGCCGTGTTTGGCGCAGCGGGCGTGGGCATCCCTGGTCTTGTCGGCATCTTCCTCGCAGGCGCTTACATGATGTGGTACGGGATTCGCGCCAACATCCGGACGGCGAAACAGAAATGCCATGAAAAGGCCTGCCGCACCATCGCGGCGCTGCATGAGCGAAGCGCCGACAAGATGCCCGGCCTGTCCAGCCCGCACCTCAGCCGCCCGATCCAGGCCATTGCGCGCGACATCGTCGGCCGGCTTCAAACGCAGGACACCCAGCAGCAGACCCGGCAGATGCTGATCGCCCTGGGGCTTGCCCCGAGCGCCGTCGATGCGGCCATCGACGGCGACAGCAAACCGATCATCCCGCTCATTGAGCAGCTGGGCTCGCAGGCGACCTTGTCCTCGGAAAGCGAGGGCCTGCGCCGCTTCCATGCGTGCCCGGACAAGCCGGCCTCGAAGCAGCTCACCGTGTTGGAGCGGTGGATGGACCTGGGGCACAAGCCAGCGGACATCACGGCGCCTTGCGATCTCGCCCAGGCAAGCTGGACACAGTACCTCGCCCCCGGCGCCGACATGGGCGACCTTCGAAAGTCCTCGCTGACCCCGCAGCTCATCCGCCATCACTGGAACGATGCCGGCTTTCAGCCTGCGCTGCGCCGCCAGCTGTGCACGAAAGGATTCCACGTGATGAAGACACCAGACGATGCCTGGGCTCTGCTGGATATCCATCGCACCGATATGCACCGGGAAGCGAAGGTGCGTGCCGAAGTCGCCGGATGGATCAACGCGGGCCAATGGCACCACGTCAAACGGTGTCTGCGCGATGATCTGGCCACGCTCGCCCATCGGAAAGTGCTTCAGGAGGACTACGGCATCTTGCCCAGGCACGCGGGAAACATCCTGGCCGTGCTGCAACAACGTGCCGCCACCCTGCCCTTGCAAACCGACACCCTACCTTCGTTCATGGCCATTTACAAGGCCAGCGATGCGACGGGCAAACGCTTGCTCCTGCCCCAAGTTCAAGCCCTGGTGGATGCCTCCGCCCAGAGCATGCCCAAAGACGAGGGTGTGGCCTTGCGCACCGCGCTCGGCATCACGGCCGACAGCGGCATCCATGAGGGGAACGTGGATGCCGTGCTGCAATCGCTGCAGAAGTTCCTGGCGGTGTCCGAGAAGCTCCGCGGCCAGACCCTGTCCAAGGTGGTGGCCTCGCTCCACACCTATCCCACCGACAGCCATTTTCCCAAGGCCCTGTGCCACCTCGCGGCCATGCGCGAGCTTCGCATGCGATGCGAAACGAAAGGCTGCGACCTGGGCCGGCCGGACGTCGAGCACGCCCTGAAGCAGGCCAAGGCACTGTCGACCCAGAAGCTTCACACCCGCACGATCGGTGCTGGCGAGGGCGGCGGTGTGTTCGGTTTCGGGGGCTATCGCCTGAACAAGCAAGGCGCCTTCATCCGGTCCCTCTTCGAGCAATGCATGAGCAGCAAGCCAGGTACCTCTCCCAAACAGGAAGAGAGCAGCATGAGCAGCAAGCCAGGCACCTCTCCCAAACAGGAAGAGAACATCCAGGCCGTGCAGCAGCAAAGCGCCCTGTTTCTGTCGGACCACTTTTCAACACTCATGGTCGCTTGCAAGGCCTGCAAACCGGTTAACAAAGGCACGTTCTTGCCCCAGGTTCGAGCCTTGGTGGATACCGCCACTCAAGGAATGCCCGAAGACGAGCGTGCGGCGTTGCGTGCCGCGCTCGGCATTCCGGACGAGAACGACATCGACGAGGGAAACGTGGACGCCGTGCTGCAGGCGCTGCAGAAATTTCTGATCGTGTCCGAGAAGCTCCCGGCCCAAACCCTCTCCAAGGTGGTGGCCTCGCTCCACACCTACCCCACCGACCCAAGCATTCCCGAGGCCCTGTGCCGGCTCGCCGCCTTGCGCGAACTTCGCCAGCGATGCGAAGCAAAAGGCCGCTCCCTCGCCGAGCCCGAGGTGCTGCACGCCTTGGTGTTGGCCAAGGCACTGTCGACCGAGAAGCTGCATGGCAACGGCTTCCTGGGTCTGGGACGGCCTCGCCTGAACGAGAAAGGTGCGTTCCTCCACCATCTGTTCGAGAGCTGCCTGGGGGGCCATCCGCCAAAGGTGGCCCTGTCTTCGACTTCGCTCCAGCAGCTGTGGTGCCAGTCGGACAATTCGGCCTACCGTGCCGCGCTGATGCAGAGCGCGAACCAGATGATGGGACGCGAACCCACCGCGCCGGTTGCCCCCGATGCGCAGGCATTTGCCGACCTCTTCGCCCAGTACAGCACGCCCGGCGCTCTGCAGAAAGCGCTTCGCAGCAAAGACGACAAGCAGCGAGGGGCGGCCAGTGCCCGCCTGGATGAGATGCTCACCGCGGCCGAAACGCACGTCAAGGATTCGCTGGGTGGAGAGGACTGCATCGTGCACCTGAAAGCGTATTTCCGCCTGGAAAAGCTCAAGCACGGTTCAAACCCACCCTCGCATGCCCTGGGGGTCATCTCCGCGGACAGGCTCGATACCTACCGCACCGCTCTCGCCTGGCGCAAGGGAAGAATGCCAGCCTGGCTCAGAAAGATCGTACCGGCCTGGCTGGTGGCCTGGTTCATGAAAGCGCGGAACAAGAACATCCAGGCGATCCAGGCCGAACTCAAACAGTTGAGCAACGGGCAGAAAGCGCAAGTCCATTCGTTCTGGTCAGCCAAATTCCTGACGCAACACAACGCCAGCACCACCGAGCTGCAGAAATTGCAGGCGCTCTATCCCGGGCTCGAGGCGGCCAAGTCCTACAAAGAGCTGGTCACGAGGCTCCAGACATTGAGCCGAATGAGCGTACCTCAGCTTCGGGAGTCGCTTCTCCAGAACCAGGAGCGGGCTTGGCACTGGATTCAAGTCGAGTTCAAAACCCGCGGCCTGCTGCCGCCCACCGACAAGCCCCAGGCGCTGGACATGCTGAGAGAGGCTGCCAAGAAGGGCGGGGCCGATCTGTTGGTGGCGCTGTCGACCCTGAAAAGCAACGCCAGCAGACTGCAGGGGGAAAAATTGGCCCAACGGCTCTGGCGCGAGGCCGACCACAGGACCACCGCCGAAGAGGACAAGGGTGACAGCCCTGGTCTGACCCGCAGCAACAGCGCCCTGATCCCGGGGAAACGGCCGAGCCTGTCCATGGTGAACGAATGAAGCAGACGGGAGGCCGCGGAATGTAAGTCATCCGTCAGTTCCGCGGATGAGCATTTGGCGAGCCCAATGCCCGCGGCGCCCAGGAGAACCCCATGCTGTCCAAGGCCATCGTGTTGCTGTCGCTGGTCGCGCTGATCTTTCCCATGGTGTTCTTCACCTTCGCGTCGCCGCCGCTGCTCATCCTGAAACACGACACCCCCCAGGACGCGCGCTTCGTCCGGGCGCTGTTCAACTACTACTACACGGTGGTGGTGATCGCCGCCAGCGCGGGGGCTGTGGGCCAGATGGCGGTGGGCCGCGTCGCGGCGGGGCTGGCCATGGGGGGCGTGGCGGCCTTTGTCTTCGCAGTGCGCCGCTGGGTCGTCCCGCGCATGGATGCGCTGCGGGAAAGGATCGCAGGCGGCGACACCTCCGCGATCCCGCTTTTCCGGCGCCTGCACCTCACGGGCATCCTGCTCAACCTCGTGCAGGTGGGTGTGGTCGCCTGGGGCATGGCCAAGCTCGCCGCGTTGTAAGCCTTCAGCCTGATCGGGCCGCGAAGTGCTGCTGCAGCGCCTGCAACGCATGGCGCACCTTGGCCGGCTGCTCGCCGCGCCGGGGCGTGACCGCGAACACCGCCGCCGGCTCCAGCCGCCAGTCCGGCAACACGGGCGCGAGCCGGCCCTCGGCCATGGGCTGGCGCACATCATCCGCCATGCCCACGTAAAGCCCCCAGCCGGCCACGGCCATGGCCTGCAGCGCGGTCACCTGCGAGGCAAACAGGCGTGCCTCCACGCGCACCTCTTCGCGTTCGCCTTGCAAACCCTGGAAGCTCAAGGTGTCCACGGCGGCACCGCGCGGCGGCAGGCCCAGCCAGTCGTGCCCGGCCAGCTCGCCCGGGTGGCGTGGCCAGCCGCGTTCGGCCAGGTAACGCGGCGCGGCACAGAGCTGGCGCTGCAGTTCACCCAGCCGGCGCGCGACCAGTGAGGAGTCGGTGAAGCGGCCCACGCGCAGGGCCAGGTCCACACGCTCGCCGATGAGGTCGATGGGGGTGTCGTCCAGCAGCAGGTGCAGGCGCAGCCGGGGATGGCGCCGCAGGGGCTCGAGCGCAGCGGCCAGCAATTCGCCGAAACCGATCGGCGCAGCCAGGCGCAGCTCGCCCTCGGGCTCGTCGCGCAGGCGCTCGAGCGCCTGGTCGGCGCTGCGGGCCTGGGCCACCATGGCGGCGCAGGCGGGGTAATAGCGCTCACCGGCCTCGGTGAGCGTGAGGCGGCGGGTGGAGCGGTGCAGCAGCACCAGGCCCAGTGCCTCTTCGAGCAGGCGCAGTTGCTGGCTCACGGCCGAGGGCGTGCTGCCCACGCGGCGGGCGGCGGCACTCAACGACCCGCTGTCCACGATCTCCGCGAACAGGGCCATGCGCTTGAGCTTGTCCGTCCAGGCGGTGTTGTCGCTGCTCATTGTTTAGATTTTCTACAAGAAGAAAGCAGATTCTGCCGCCTACCGCTCATTCTTTGTAGCCATGACACTAGATCCATCCCAACTTTCTCAGGAGTTTCGTCATGAAGATCGCCCTCATCGGTGCCACCGGTTTCGTCGGCAGCGCCGTGCTCGCCGAACTGCTCTCGCGCGGCCACCACGTGACCGCCCTTGCCCGCCACCCCGAGAAGCTCGCGGCACAAGCCGGGCTGCAGGTGGTGAAGGCCGACGTGACCGACGCCGCGCAGGTGGCCCGGGCCGTGGCCGGGCACGACGCCGTCGTGAGCGCCTACAACCCGGGCTGGAGCGAGCCGGAGATCCATCGCCTGTTCGGCCTGGGTTACGACGGCATCCTCGCCGGTGCGAAGCAGGCCGGCGTGCAGCGGGTGCTGGCGGTCGGCGGTGCGGGCAGCCTGGAGGTGGCGCCCGGCCTGCAGCTGGTGGACACGCCCGAGTTCCCGGCCGAATGGAAACAGGGCGCGCTGGCCGCGCGCGACCTGCTCACGCGCCTGCGCGGCGAGACCGCACTGGCCTGGAGCTTCCTCTCGCCGCCGATCCTCCTTGCGCCAGGCGAGCGCACCGGCAAGTACCGCACGGGCGGCGACCAGCCACTGCCGGGTTCCGGCGATCAGCCGTCGGGCATTTCGGTGGCCGATCTGGCAGTGGCGATCGTGGACGAAATCGAAAACCCGAAGCACACCCGCCAGCGCTTCACGGTGGCGAACTGAGGGCTCACCCCGGCGCGAACACCCGCACGCCCCAGCTCGCGAGTGCCGGGCGTTCTGCGCAGCGGGGTAAAGGAGGAGGCGGCACCAGCCGCCGGGGGACACCCGCGGAGCAGAGCGCCCGGTGCTCGCGAGCCAGCGAGGTGCAGGCGCGAAAACCTGACAGAGCAGCTACGCCCGCGAAGCCGCGAACTTCACATACCAATCCAGGCAGCCCGGGTTGGCCATCGCCTCGCGGTTGATGACCTTCTCCAGCGGCTGGCCGAGCAGCAGTTTCTTGATCGGTAGTTCCTGCTTCTTGCCCGAGAGCGTGCGCGGGATCTCCGCCACCTGGAACACGCCGTTGGGCACGAAGCGCGGCGACAACGCGGTCTTGATGCTGTCGTTGATGCGCGCCTTGAGCGCATCGTCGAGAACGGTGCCCTCGCGCAGCACCACGAACAGCGGCATGTAGCTCTCGCGTCCCAGGTACTCGAGGTCCACCACCATCGAGTCCATCACCTCGGGCAGCGCTTCCACCGCGCTGTAGAGCTCGCTCGTGCCCATGCGCAGGCCGTGGCGGTTGATGGTGGCGTCGGAGCGGCCGTAGATCACGCAGGAGCCGTCCGCGCCGATGCGCAGCCAGTCGCCGTGCCGCCAGACCGCGCCGGCCTCGGGACCGAGGTCACCGCCACCGGGCTTGCGACCCTGGCCAGCGGGATAGGTGTCGAAGTAGCTGCCGATCAGGCGCTGGTGGTTCACGTCGCCCACGAAATACAGCGGCATCGAAGGAATGGGCTGCGCACAGACCAGTTCGCCCACCTCGTCGATCACCGGTTGGCCCTGCTCATTCCACGCTTCGACCGCGCAACCCAGCAAGCGGCACTGCATGCGCCCGGGCGTCTGCGGCAGCTCGCGGTTGCCGCCGATGAAGGCGCCCGCAAAGTCGGTGCCGCCCGAGATGTTGCACCACCAGATGTCCTGCTGCGCCTCGCTCTTCGCGACGCGGCGGAATTGCTCCGTGCCCCAGCGCTGCGCGTCTTCCGACAGTGGTGAGCCGGTGGTGCCGAGCGCGCGCACGGCGGACAGATCGCCGCACGCGGCGAGGTCGACCCCCGCCTTGATGCAGTTGGCGAAGAAGGCCGCGCCCGCGCCGAAGAAGGTCACACCGAGCTCCGCCGCGAAGCGCCAGAGCGTGGTCCAGTCGGGCCTGTCCTTGCTCCCACCCGGATTGCCGTCGTAGATCACACAGGTGGTGCCATTGAGCAGGCCGCTGGTCTGTGCGTTCCACATCACCCAGCCGGTGGAGCTGTACCAGTGGTAGCGCTCGCCCCAGCTGTTGGGGTGGTAGCTGCAACCCACGTCGTTGTGCAGGATCTTGAGCGCCATCCCCACGATGACCGTGCCGCCGTGGCCATGCACGATGGGCTTGGGCAGGCCGGTGGTGCCGCTGGAGTAGACGATCCACAGCGGGTGATCGAAGGGCAGCCACACCGGCTCGAAGGCGGCGGTGGCGGCATCGTCGCGCGCGGTGGTTGCGGCGAAGCAGACGCAGGGCGCGGCAGCCCGCAGCGCCTCGGCCTGCGCCGCCTCGCCCTCGGCCAGGTTGGTGTGCAGCACCACGTGGCGCACCGTGGGCAGGGCAGCGCGCAGCTCGGCCACCACGGCCAGGCGGTCGTGGTCGCGGCCGGCGTAGCTCACGCCGTCGCAGGCGATCAGCACCACCGGCTCGATCTGGCGGAAGCGGTCGAGCACCGCGTTGGTGCCCATGTCGGGCGCGCAGATGCTCCACACCGCGCCGATGGACACCGTGGCCAGGAACGCCACCATGGCCTCGGGGATGTTCGGCAGGTAGGCCGCCACACGGTCGCCGGGCTGCACGCCCTGGGCCTGCAGGTGCTGCGCAAGCGAGGCCACCTGGCGCCGCAGCTCGGGCCAGCTCAGCTCGACCTGCCGGCCCTTTTCGTTGCGGCTCACCACAGCGGCGAAGCCCGCCTCGTGCGCCGGCCCCACGTGGCGGAACACCTGCTGCGCGTAGTTCATGCGCGCACCGGTGAACCAGGGCGCGCCGGGCATCACGTTCTTCGCCAGCACGGCCGTGTGCGGCGTGGGCGAGCGCAGGTCGAAGTAGTCCCAGATGCTCTGCCAGAAGCCGTCGAGGTCGGTGATGGACCAGCGCCAGAGCGCGTCGTAGCTCTCGAAACGCAGGTCGCGGTGCTCGGCGAGCCATTGCTGGTACAGGCGGATCTGGGGCACGTAAGGCGCAGTCATGCGCTGAGCTTAGATCGGGCTCGCGCTCCGCACGCCTAGGGTTTGTACGGTTGTACAAGAATCGACCTCGCCCGTTCAATGCCCCCTTCGCCGGCCGCAGCCCGCGGCCCGCCTCATCGGGGAACCCACCATGCCTTCGACAAACAATCCGCTGGACGGCTTCCAGGTCGACCGCGCCACGATCCGCACCATCGGCCAGGACCTGCAGCGGCCCGAGTGCATCCTGGCCGAGCGCGACGGCACGCTGTGGGCGGCCGATGCGCGCGGCGGCGTCACGCGCATCGGCGCCGACGGGCAGCAGCGCTTCATCGGCCAGCGCGCCGACACGCGCTTCGCCAGCGCCGCCCAGGCCTCCATCGACGACGTGGAGGCCAAGTTCACGCAGGGCACGCTGCCCAACGGCCTGGCGTTCGCGGCCAACGGCGACGTGCTGATCGCCAACTTCGGCACCGACCGGCTGGAGGTGATGGCGCGCGACGGACAGACGCGCACGCTGCACGACCGCATCGACGGCCAGCCGATCGGCAAGGTCAACTTCGTGCTGCGCGACTCGAAGGATCGCATCTGGCTCACCGTCTCCACCCGCGTGAATCCGTGGACCGTGGCGGCCAGCAGCCGCGTGCGCGACGGCTACCTCGCGGTGGTGGACGAGCGCGGCCTGCGCGTGGTGGCCGACGGCTTTCACTTCACCAACGAGATCCGCTTCGATGCGCGCGAGGAGTGGCTCTACATCGTGGAGACCACCGGGCCGCACATCAGCCGCATGCGGGTGGTGGAGTCGGCCCAGGGCGTGGCCCTGGCCGACCGCGAGGTGTTCGGGCCCTCGCACCTGGGCGGCTTCCCCGACGGCATCGCCTTCGACGCCTTCGGCAACCTCTGGTGCACGCTGGTCATGACCGACCAGCTGATCGCGCTCACGCCGCAAGGCGACCGCCGCCTGCTGCTCGACGACGGCAACCCCGAGACCTCGAAGGTGCTGCTCGACCACATGAACGACGGCACGCTCACCGCCGAGGACATGCTGCGCGCGCGCGGCACGCTGGCGCCCTGGATGGCCAGCGTCACCTTCGGCGGACCCGACCTGCGCACGGTCTACATCGGCAGCCTGATGGGCACCACCATCCCGTTCTTCACCTCGCCCGTGCCCGGCCTGCCCATGGTGCACTGGTAACACAGATCCGCCCCCGGTCCCTCAGACCCGGCCCAGGGTTTGTACGGGTGTACAACATTTTTGAA
Organism: Hydrogenophaga sp. GW456-12-10-14-TSB4; assembly: GCF_059424305.1. Lineage (NCBI taxonomy): Bacteria > Pseudomonadati > Pseudomonadota > Betaproteobacteria > Burkholderiales > Comamonadaceae > Hydrogenophaga > Hydrogenophaga sp. GW456-12-10-14-TSB4. The sequence continues at coordinate 88,172 of NZ_JBWKZH010000015.1, forward strand.
CAGATGTTCAATAACGCCATGCCCACCCGTCGCCAGAAGAGTGCCGCGCCCCGCCCCGACCGCCAGCAAGCCATCCTGCTCGCGGCCGAGAAGCTGTTTGCGCTGCGCGGTTACCACGCCGTGACGATCCGCCAGATCGCCGAGGAGGCGGGTGTGCCGCTGGCGCTGGTGGCCTATTACTACGGCCCCAAACAGGACCTGTTCCACGCGGTGTTCGCGCACTGGAGCCACACCATCGACGAACGCCTGGCCGCGCTGGACGCCACGCCGCAAGACCCCGACGACCCGCAGACCCTGCAGCGCATCGTCGAGGCCTTCGTGGCGCCGGTGATCCGCATGCGATCCAGCCCCGAAGGGCAGTTCTACGCCCAGCTGGTGGGCCGCGAGCTGGCCTACCACAGCGAAGAGTCCGAGCGCGTGCTCAACGAGTTCTTCGACCCGCTGGCGCACCGCTTCATCGACGCGCTGCACCGCGTCCTGCCGCACGCCAGCCGCGCCGACGCCGCCTGGGCCTACCAGTTCGCGCTCGGCGCCCTGCTGCACCACCTGGTCGACGTCCGCGTCGAGCGCCTCTCGCTCAACCTCAACCGGCCCAACGACCCGGCCGCCGCCGAGCGGCTGGTGCGTTTCATCGTGGGGGGACTGCGCGCCGCGCTGTCGCCCCCGGCCCCGATTTCGCCC